>NZ_JCACHA010000853.1:0-8322 GCF_059503625.1 Skermanella sp. | reverse complement strand
ATGGATGCGACCGACACCGGACTTGGGGAGATCGTCGATGCCGATCTCGCCAAGGAAGCGGCGTCGCTGTCGGCGGCACAGGCCAGGCAGCAGCTCGCCGGGCAGTCCCTGTCGATCGCCAATCAGGCGCCGCAGTCGCTGCTGAGCCTGTTCCAGTAGGAGGCGACCTTCCGGCAGGGGAGCCAGGTCACCGCTCCGGCAGGGGGATGAACTCGTCGTCATCCGGCACGGTGCCGAACCGGCCGGCCTTCCAGTCCGCCTTGGCCTGCTCGATCCGCTCCTTCGAACTTGAGACGAAGTTCCACCAGATATGGCGCGGGCCGTCCATCGGCTCGCCGCCCAGGAGCATGACGCGGGCGGAGTCCAGCGCCGTTATGGTGATCTCGTCGCCCGGGCGGAAGACGAGAAGCTGGCCTTCCTCGAAGATATCGCCGGCGATGTCGATCTTCCCCTGCGCCACGTAGACGGCGCGTTCCTCGTGTTCGGCCGGCAGGGGAATGCGGGCGCCTGCTTCCAGAGCCGCGTCGGCGTAGAAGGTCGCGGTCGGGGTTTCGACCGGGGAGGCTTCCCCGAAAAGCGAGCCGGCGATGACGCGGACCGTCTTGCCTTCCGCCTGGATGATCGGCAGCGAGCCGGCGGCATGGTGGACGAAGGCCGGTGCCGTTTCCTCCGACTTTGCCGGCAGGGCGATCCAGGCCTGGATGCCGAACAGGTTGAATCCGTGGGCGCGGAGTTCCGGCGCCGTTCGTTCGGAATGGGAGATGCCGCTGCCCGCCGTCATCCAATTGACCTCCCCCGGACGGATCGGCTGTATCGTGCCCAAGCTGTCGCGGTGCATGATCTCGCCCTCGAACAGGTAGGTGACGGTCGCCAGCCCGATATGCGGATGGGGGCGGACGTCGAGCCCGTGACCGATCAGGAACTCCGCCGGCCCCATCTGGTCAAGGAAGACGAAGGGACCGACCATGCGCCGTTTGACCGACGGCAAGGCCCGGCGGACCTGGAAGCCGCCGATATCCCCGGTGCGCGCCACGATCATGGTATCGAGTGTCATGCCCTGTCCTCCCCCCCACTGGCTTGGCCCCACTGGCTTGAATAGCCGGCTGTTCTTTTCCTGGACATTACATCATGGATGCGGAAGGGATCGGAGCGGGAAGTTTCTGGCGGGAGGAAGTTCATGGCGGAATCGCACAAGATCTGGACCATCGGCTACGAACGGGCATCGTCCGACGCCTTGCTGGCGGCGCTCAAGGATGCCGGCGTCGAGGTGCTGATCGACGTCCGCGACCTGCCGCTGTCCCGCCGCGCCGGATTCTCCAAGAGCACCTTGCGGGCGTCGCTGGAGGCGGTCGGGATCGACTATGTCCACCTGAAGGGGCTGGGTACGCCGAAGGAAGGGCGACTAGCCGCGCGGCGCGGCGACATGCCCCTGTTCTGGAGCATCGTCGAGGAACGGATGGGCACGCCGGAAGCGGAATTCGACCTTCTGCGCGCCGTCGAGATCGGGCGCGAGAAGCGGAGCGCCCTGCTCTGCTTCGAGGCCGATCCGCATGTCTGCCACCGGCAGCGGGTGGCGGACGCGCTGGCGGAGCGCTTCGGGTTCGGCGTCGAGCATATCCATCCTACGACGGCAGCCTGAGCCCTGTCGCCCCTGGGGTACGCGCCTTCAGGGCCGCATCGGTCAGACAGTCGGCAAGCAGCCGGAACTGCGCCGCGCGAGGGTCGCTGCTTCGCCATGACAGGGCTATCAGGCGGCCCGGCGGATCGGGCGTGAACGGCCGATAGACGATCAGCCCGCCCAGAGTGTCGTCCTCCCCTGCCGCCAGGGCGGGCATCAGGGTATAGCCGGCTCCGGCGGCCACCATGTGGCGCAGCGTCTCCAGGCTGGTCGCATGACGGGAGCGGCCGGCGGTCGAACCGCCTGCGCCACACAGCGCAAGGGCCTGGTCGCGCAGGCAGTGGCCTTCCTCCAGCAGCATCAAGTCGGCGACCGGCAGGTCGGCGATGGTCATGGCGGACGAGTCGCCCAGCGGGTGCCCAGCGGGATGGGCCAGCACGAAGGGTTCGAAGAACAGCGGCTCCACGGTCAGGCTGCGTTCCTTGACCGGCAGCGCCACGAGTGCGGCATCGATTCTGCCGTCCCGCAAGCTGCCCAGCAACTCGTCGGTGCGGCCTTCGCCCAGGGTCAGGTCCAGCTTGGGAAAGCAATCGCGCAGCGGACGAAGCACATGAGGGAACAGGTAAGGGCCGAGCGTCTGGATGGCGCTGAGGCCGAGACGGCCGGACAGCGGTTCGTTCAGGTCGCGGGCGAGTTCCATCAGCCGGCGCGCCTCCGTCAGGACATGGCGGGCCTGCGCCACCAGCGCGTCGCCTCGCGCCGTCATCAGGACCTTCTTGCCCGCCCGCTCGAACACGGGCGTTCCCAGCCGGTCTTCCAGCTTGCGGATCTGGCCGCTGAGCGCCGGCTGGCTGACGCCGCACTGCGCGGCGGCATTCCCGAAATGGCGGAGGTCGGCGACGGCGACGAGGTATTCCAGGTCGCGCAGCGAGATGCCGGCAAGGCTCATGTCCGTTCCACCTGACGATAGGCGATGCTTATCGATATGATCCAAACCATCGATTGGTCTTATCACAAAAACAAGGGCATCGTGAAGCCCATGAGCAGACCGGAATGGAGATCGGGATCGATGAACGGAGTTCGCAAAAGCCTTCGCCTGCTGATCGAGGAGGTGAACCGTCGCGGCGGACGCCTTGAGGTACAGGACAGCGTGGTGCGTGTGCGAGGCGACCTGCCGGCCCCTCTTCTCCTGAAGCTCCACCGCCACCGCCGTCACATCGCCAGTGCGATCCGCTGATCCGGCTTCGACAAAACCTTTCGCATAAGCATTTTCTGGAGGAGTCGAGTTCATGACCACGCTCACCACCACATTCGGCATTCCCGTCGGGGACAATCAGAATTCCCTGACCGCCGGTCCGCGCGGGCCGGTGCTGATGCAGGATTTCCACCTGATCGAGAAGCTGGCCCATTTCAACCGTGAGCGCATCCCGGAGCGGGTCGTGCATGCCAAGGGCGCCGGCGCCTATGGCGTCTTCCGCGTTACCCGCGACGTATCGGCCTGGACGACCGCCACCTTCCTGAACAAGGTCGGCAAGGAAACGGAAACCTTCCTGCGCTTCTCGACCGTCGGCGGCGAGAAGGGCTCGGCCGATGCGGAGCGCGACCCGCGCGGCTTCGCGCTGAAGTTCTACACCGAAGAGGGCAACTACGATCTGGTCGGCAACAACACGCCGGTCTTCTTCGTCCGCGATCCGCTGAAGTTCCCCGATTTCATCCACACGCAGAAGCGCGACCCGCTGACCAACCTGAAGAGCCCGACGATGGTCTGGGACTTCTTCTCCCTGTCGCCGGAAACGCTGCACCAGCTGACCATCCTGTTCAGCGACCGCGGCACGCCGCGCAGCTATCGCCACATGGACGGCTTCGGCAGCCATACCTTCTCGTGGATCAACGAGGCGGGCGAGCGGTTTTGGGTCAAGTACCACTTCAAGACCAACCAGGGCATCGAGAACTTCACCGGCGAGCAGGCGGTCAGGATGGCCGGCATCGATCCCGACCACGCGACCCGCGACCTGTTCGGCTCGATCCAGGACGGCGAGTTCCCGAGCTGGCGCGTCTATGTCCAGATCATGCCGGAGGGAGAGGCCGACCGCTACGCCTTCGACCCGTTCGACCTGACCAAGGTCTGGCGTCACGCCGATTATCCGCTGATCGAGATCGGGCACCTGGAGTTGACCCGCAATCCGGAGAACTACTTCGCCGAGGTCGAGCAGGCGGCGTTCAGCCCGGCCAACGTCGTGCCCGGCATATCGTTCAGCCCGGACAAGATGCTCCAGGGCCGGCTTTTCTCCTATGCCGATGCCCATCGCTACCGTTTGGGCGGCAATTACGGCTTGCTGCCGGTCAACAAGCCGCATGCCGCTCCCGCCCACAGCTATCAGCGCGACGGCGCCATGCGGTTCGACGGCAATGGCGGCGGGGCGCCCAACTACCAGCCGAACAGCTTTGGCGGGCCGGTGGACGATCCACGGTATTCCGAACCCGCGTTGCGCATCCAGGGCGATGCCGACCGCTACGACCACCGGATCGGCAACGACGACTACACCCAGGCCGGCGACCTGTTCCGGCTGATGGACGACGCGGCGCGTGAGCGGCTGATGGACAACATCGCGGGATCGCTGGGACAGGCACCCGTCATGATCCAGCGCCGTCAGCTCGCTCACTTCGAGAAGGCCGACCCGGCTTATGCCGCCGGTGTGGCGAAGCGTCTTCCGGCTGAGGTTACGGCGGTCGCCGCCGAGTAGTCCCGCGGCGCGGGGTGCCGGACTACGGGCGGTCGAGCTCGTGGTCCGGCACCCTGTATCGCTTAGAAGACGCTTGACAGGTCCGAGTGCGGATCGACGCCGAGCAGGGTGATCGATTGCGATCCGTGCTGTATCACCAGATCGCCGCCGGTCGTCTGCGCCACTTTCAGATCCGCCAGCTTGACCGACGAGTCCAGTACGATGTGGTCCTGGCCGATCTGGAACCCCTTGATGAGATCGTGGCCGTGGCTGGCGGCGAAGACGAAGGTGTCCTTGCCGGCGCCGCCGGTCACGACGTTGTCCAGGCCGTTGTCGGTCACCGTAGCACCGGCCGCCGTCTTGATGACGAGGTTCTCGACGTTATCCGGCAAGGTGTATTTGTTGTCCCAAAGAAACACCGTGTCCCGTCCCTCGCCCGGTTTCTCGATCACCATGTCCAGCCTGGACCCGACGACGTAGATATCGTCACCCTTGCCGCCCTCCATCCGGTCGATGCCGGAACCGCCGTCGATATAGTCGTTGCCCGACGACCCGACGAGGTGGTCGGCACCGGCGCCGCCCTTGAATACCCTGCCGTAGGCGGCGCTGTCCTGCCAGTCGTGCACCGACTTGTCGATGGGGATGTAGCCCTTGACGGCGCTGGGGCCGAGTTGAGAATGGTCGAAGTCGCCCGTAAGGCCGTTGCCGGAGAAGACGCTGACGGAACCGTCCTTGGTCGTCCAGTAGTTCTTGGAGAGGATGTTGTCGACGAACTGGAGACCCTTGGATACGTAGCCGAGGTTGTCCGTGGTGGCGTTGATGACCGAGACCTTGCTGACGTTCGCCAGCGAGTTGTTCAGGATGAGGCTGTCGACGGCGCCGTAGGCGTTCAGGGCGTGCTTCCACGCGTCGACGACCATGTTGCCCTGGACCAGGACGTTCTTGGCTTCATACCGGACGCCGGCCGGGAAGACGGATCCCTGATCGCTGCTGAAGCCGCCGACGAGGATGCCGTCGGGGACGCCGTGCAGGTAGTTGTTCAGGATCTTCACGTTCGACGAGCCTGCCTTGACGACGATGCCGCTCAACCCCCGGATATCGTAGATTTCGTTATTGGCGATGACGCCGTTCCGCATGTAGACGTTGTCGATGCCTTCCTGTTGCTTGATGTCGTAGACGGTGTTGCCGACTATCGCGGTATTGAGCGTCTGCGCCGTCTTGATGCCGTCGATCGACTGGCCGTGAACGATGTTGTTTTCTATCACCACGCTGTTGACGAGCTTGGTCAGGTTGGTGCCGCTCTGCGTCAGCTTGATACCTTCGGTGCCGCCGGTCAGTTCGAATCCCTTGATGACAAGATTGCTGACCCCATAACCAAGTATTACGGGCTTGCTGGAGTTGGCCGCCACAATGTTCGCAGCGCCGGGGCCATCGGCCGAAACGATCCAGACCGGTTTGTCCGCAGTACCGCTTTTCCCGAGGAGGTCGACGTTTTCTTTGTAGGTTCCCTCCTTGACCATGACGGCGGTTCCGGGCTTGGCTGCCTTGACCGCCGCCTGAATCGTCTTGTAGGGCGAGCTTTCGTCTCCTGAATTGCGATCGTTGCCGCTGTTCGAAACCCAGATGATGTTGGTGGGGACGACGTTCTCGAAAGTCACGACGTCCGCTGCCAGCGCCGAAATGGCGATGGGGTTGTAGGTCATAAATTGTTCCTCGGGCTGCTTTCTGCCCGAATAATGTCACGGGATTTATTTCTAAGTATTTAATGGTGAGGGGTGATTATTTCGACGTACTTTCAAAAGAAACAAGCACGAAATGCAGCTTGTTATGTGAGTGAAAGTAATTCTGTTTTCGTTATTATGAACGATTATTAATGATTAATGGATTTTAACTTCAGCCCGACCAAGGCCACGCCTCGGTCGGGCTGCTATAGGATGGCGGCATTGAAGGAAGCGGTCGAGGAAGCCCTGAGGATGGCGTCGCTCAACCCCGCGAAGCTCTTGAGGCTGGACGACCGGCTCGGCCGGCTTATGCCTGGATACCGAGCCGATCTGGTCCTGCCGAGCCGTGACCTGACGGTCATGGAAACGTGGGTCGCCGGTTCCAATCCGTCGGGTTCATGAGATCACGCCTTGATGTACTCGTCGGCCCGGCTTGCGGCTGGACGGGTGACCATGCTCACGCCGACGAATAGAACGACGTTGACGATCAGCCCCAGGATGCCGGCGTTGATGTCCAGCGGAGTCGCCGGCTGAACCAACTGGAAGTAATAGTTCACCACAATTCCAGCAACCAAGCCGGCGATGACACCGGACGAAGTGCCGCGCCGCCACCACAGGGCGCCGTAGACTGCCGGAGCGAACTGGACGATCGATCCGTAGGCACCGACCAGCAGTTGGACGAGCCCGGCGGCTCCGAAGATCGAGAGATAGTAGGCCACCGTCCCGATGGCGACGACGGACAGGCGCATGATCCAGATCTGGGTGCGCTCCGGCAGCTCCGGCTTGAGAGGCTGGATGATGTCGCGTCCGAAAGACACTGATCCGCCATGGGTAATGGCATCCGCCGACGACATGGCCGCAGCCAGCGCTCCCGCACCGATCAGACCGTAGACGATGCCGCTGGCGCCCATCTCGTGTGTTACCAGATGCGGCAGGATCGTGTCGGGGCCCGTGAGTTGGGCCGGATCGACGACTCCGACGGCCGCAAAGCCGATGAACAGGATCGGTACCAGGAATATCGCGAAGAGCGGATAGACCAGAACGGTCTGCTTGATCTTCTTCTCGGTGGTGGTGAAAGACTTGGTGAACAGGTGCGGCCACATGATGAAGCCGATGACCGATACCAGCAGGATCGTGGTGTAGGACATCGGCGACATCCCGGAGCCCTCCGCGCCGACGGTCAGGAAGCCCGGCCTGGTCGCCTCGATCCCCCGGAACATATCCGCGACGCCGTCGTGGAAGCTGTAGACGACGGTGTAGCCGACGACCCAGGCGACCAGCAGCATCAGGATGCCTTGAAGCACGTCGCTCCACGCCGCACCCCGTACGCCGCTGGTCGCGACATACACGATGACGATTCCATAGGAGATCAGCGCGCCCAGCCAGATCGGGATCGCGTCTTCAGTCAGGACATTGAAGACATAGGCCATACCCTTGATCTGCAAGGTAAGATACTGGATGAAAGCCAGTACCGAGATGATCCCGACCAGCACCTGAATGGCGCGCGAGCCGTACCTGTCGCCCAGGAATTCGCCCATGGTGTAGAAATTCTTCCGGGCGCCGATCCGGGCGACCTTGGGACCGATCAGGTACCAGGGCAGCAGGCCCAGGCAGGTATAGGCCAGGATGTAGAAGGACGCCGCGCCCTTGGAATAGGCCCAGCCCGGACCGCCCAGGAAGGCGAAGGCGCTGAACACCGTTCCGCCCATCAGGAACCACATCAGCACGAGGCCCAGGCCGCGATCCGCCACGGTATACTCGGATACCGACCAGAACGACCGGCCCCGGCCCGCCAGCACGCCGACGATGAAGGCGAAGACCAGATAGGCGCTCATCGCCAGCAGGGCGACCACCCACTTTTCCATTACCGGTCTCCCGAGAATTCATAGGCGATGAAGCAAAGCAAGCCGACGAACTCGACACCGATCCAGGCGACGATCCAGAACAGTGAGAACGGCATGCCCAGGACCATCGGCTCGACCTTGTTGGCGAAGCCGTAGATCGGGAAGATCATCACCAGCACCATGACGGCTGTGAAGATCGCGTAGGCTTTGCTGGCGTGCGGGGTGGTTTACGGCGCGACGGGGGTTTGGGCTTCGGGTGGCATGGCGAACCGACTTGAGCAGCGGACGGGCGGGGGACGCTCCACCAGCTCGCCCCAGTAGGCGACGCCGGTGGGCAGGATGTCGTCGTTGAAGTCGTAGCGGGGGTTGTGAAGCTGGCGCCCGCCATCGGTCGGTCCGTTGCCGACCCAGACGTA
>NZ_JCACHA010000852.1:0-8328 GCF_059503625.1 Skermanella sp. | reverse complement strand
CGGAACGCTGCGCGCGAACGAGGCCGTCACCATCAACTCCAAGCAGACCGGCAACATCAAGACGATCCGGTTCGACGACGGCCAGCTTGTCGAGCGGGGAGCCGTGCTGGTGGAGCTGGACGATGCCGAAGCCAGGGCGCAGCTGGCAGTTGCCGAGGCCGACCGCCGCAACGCGCTGCAACTCCTGGAGCGCTCGCGGGCGCTTCTGACCCGGCAGGCCGTCGCCGAAGCCCGGGTGGACGAGTTGACCGCGGCGCTCGACCGGGCGGACGCCGCGGCGCGGGCCGCAAGGGCACGGCTTCAGGATCTTGTCGTCACGGCTCCCTTCGCCGGACAGACCGGCCTTCGCCGCGTCAGTCCGGGAGCGCTGGTGTCGAACGGGACGGTGATCACGACGCTGGACGATATCCGCACCGTGAAGCTGGACTTCCGCGTGCCGGAAGCGGCGCTGGGCAGCCTGCGCCAGGGTCTTGGCGTTTCCGCCAGAAGCTCCGCATATCCGACGGAAACCTTCGCCGGTATCGTCAGCGCCATAGACACCCGCGTCGATCCCGTCACGCGGGCGGTCGAGGTGGTGGCCGTGCTCCCCAACCCCGACCTGCGGCTGAAACCCGGTATGTTCATGAATGTCGGTCTGACGCTTTCCACCAAGGCCGACGCCGTCCTGATCGCGGAGGAAGCGCTGGTGCCGCTGGGCGAGCGCCAGTTCGTCTTCGTGGTCGCCGACGGCCGGGCGCAGCGGCGCGCGATCACGATAGGCCTGCGTCAGGCGGGCATGGTGCAGGTACGGGACGGGGTCAAGCCGGGAGAGCTTGTCGTCGTCCGGGGCACCCAGCGCGTGCGCGACGGGCTTCCGGTCAAGGCGGAGACCTCGCCGCCGCCGACGGTTCCGGCAACAGCCGCCGGGAGTTGAGCCATGGTGCTTTCCGACATCTCGATCCAGCGTCCCGTGCTCGCCGTCGTAGTCAATGCGCTGCTGGTCGTCTTCGGCATCTTCGCCTTCTCCAAGCTGCCGGTGCGGGAATATCCCGCCGTCGATCCGCCTGTCATATCCATCGGCACCACATACGAGGGCGCCTCCGCCGAGGTGATCGAGTCCCAGATAACCCAGGTCATGGAAGGGGCGGTCAGCGGGATCGAGGGTATCAAGACGATCCGGTCGACCAGCCGGGAGGGCACGTCCAACGTCCGGATCGAATTTCTGCTGACGCGGGACATCGAGAGTGCCGCGAACGACGTTCGCGACCGCGTCTCGCGCGCCTCGCGCAGCCTGCCGGAAGAGGCCGACGCCCCCGTGGTCGCCAAGGTGGACAGCGACAGCTCGCCGATCCTGTGGGCGACCCTGACCAGCCAGCAGCTGAGCCGGCTGGAACTGACCGACTATGTCAGGCGCGTGCTGGTCGATCAGATCACCGCCGTCCCCGGCGTCGCCGATGTCAGGATCAGCGGCCAGCGCATCTACGCGATGAGGGTCTGGCTGGACCGCGCCGCGCTGGCGGCGCGCAATCTGACGGTCCAGGACATCGAAACCGCTCTGAGGCGGGAGAATGCCGAACTGCCAGCCGGCCGCATCGAATCGACCCAGCGCGAGTTCACCGTCCGCACCGATACCCGCCTGTCCCGGGCCGAACAGTTCTCCCGGATCGTGATCTCCCAGCGCGGCTCCAACTTCATCCGCCTGGGCGACGTGGCGAAAGTCGAACTGGGCATCCGGGAAGACCGGGGCGACTATACGATCGACGGCCGGGCCGCCGTGGGCCTGGGCATCACCAAGCAGGCGACCGCCAATACGACGGAAGTGGCCGAGGGCGTCAAGTCGCTGCTTCACCGGCTTGGGAACGGTCTGCCCGGCGATGCGGCAGTCGATATCTCTTATGACGAGAGCATCTTCATCGGCGAGTCGATCTATCAGGTCTTCCACGCCCTGACGATCGCCCTCGGACTCGTGGTGCTGGTTACCTGGGTGTTCCTGCGCGACCTGCGGGCGACGATCATCCCGGCCGTCGCGATCCCGGTGTCCATCGTCGCGGCGTTCAGCGTGCTGGCGGCGCTGGGTTACTCGATCAACGTCCTGACACTGCTGGCGCTCGTGCTGGCTATCGGGCTGGTGGTGGACGACGCGATCATCGTGGTCGAGAACGTCAGCCGCCGGATCGAGCTGGGCGAGCCGCCGCTGCTAGCGGCCTATCGCGGTGCCGGGCAGATCGGGTTCGCCGTGATCGCGACCACGGCCGTCCTGATCGCGGTGATCTTCCCGCTGGTGCTGCTCCAGGATACCGTCGGCCGCTTCTTCAAGGAGTTCGCGGTAGCGCTGGGCGCTTCAGTCGCGTTTTCGGCGCTGGTCGCACTGACGCTGACGCCGATGATGTGCGGTCAAATGCTGCGCTCCCATCGACACGGCACCTTCTTCCGGCTGACCGAGCGGTTCTTCGTCGGCATGACCAGCCTGTACTCCCGCCTGCTGAACGGCGTGCTGGGTGCCCCGGTTCTCATGCTGGCGCTGTTCGGCGCGCTGTGCGGCGGGACGCTGTACCTGTTCACGCTGATCCCCCAGGAGTTCACGCCGCCGGAAGACCGCGGGAGTTTCCGGATCGGCGTTACGGCGCCGGAAGGAGCCAGCCAGGACTATACGAGGCGGGAGATCGCGAGCATCGAGCGCATCCTGGCTCCCTACCGCGAGACGGGCGAAGTCGCCACGGTGCTGGCGATCCTCAATCCGGGCTTCGGCGGACAGACCGGCGTCAACCGGGCGACGATCCAGGTCTGGCTTGCTCCATGGGAGCGGCGTTCGCGCTCCCAGTCCGCCATCATGGCCGACCTGCGGACCAAGCTACAGGCCGTGCCGGGAGCTCGCGTGGCTGCCTTCGCCAGCGGCGGCATCGCGCGCGGCAGCGGACTCAATCAGGTCCAGGTCGTGCTCGGCGGCAGCAACTACGAGGAACTGGCCGCGTGGCGCGACCTGTTGATCGAGCGGCTGCGCGACGAACCGGGGCTCGGCACGATCCAGGCCAACTACGACGAGACCAAGCCGCAGTTGCGGATCACGGTGGACCGCGACCGGGCGGCCGACCTCGGGCTCGGCACGCGGGAGATCGGCCAGACGCTGGAGACCCTGATCGGCGGGCGGACGGTGACCCGCTTCACCGACCGGGGCGAGGAATACGACGTGGTCGTCCAGGCCTCCCCAAGTGAGCGGGCGAACCCGCGCGACCTGTCAAGCATCTTCCTGCGGGGCGCCAATACGGACAAGCTGGTGCCGCTGTCCAGCGTGCTGACGGTGCGCGACATCGCCGGTCCCAGCGAGCTGGGACGGGTGGACCGGCTGCGTGCGATCACCGTCACGGCCAACCTGGACGGAATGGCGATGGGAACGGCGATCGACATCGTCCGGCAGGCAGCCGCCGAAGTACTGCCGCTCCAGGTTCGCCTGACCTTCGACGGTGCCGCGCGGGAGCTTCAGGACAGCAGTTCCGCCATCTACTTCGCATTCGGCATGGCGCTGCTGATCGCCTTCCTGGTGCTGGCCGCTCAGTTCGAGAGCTTCACCCTGCCTGCGATCGTCATGCTGACCGTACCGCTTGCCCTGTTCGGCGGATTGTCGGCCATCGTCGCGTCGGCGATGACGCTGAACATCTATACTCAGATCGGTCTGGTCATGCTGATCGGCCTGATCGCCAAGAACGCGATCCTGATCGTCGAGTTCGCCAACCAGATGCGCGACGAGGGCGCCGAGCTTGAAACCGCGATCCGGGAGGCCGCCGCGACACGGCTCAGGCCGATCCTGATGACCAGCATCGCCACCGTGTTCGGCGCCGTTCCCTTGGCCGTGGCATCGGGCGCCGGTGCGGAAAGCCGCACGGCCATCGGTTTGGTCATCGTCGGAGGGGTATCGATCGGCTCGCTGCTGTCGCTGTTCGCAACGCCGCTGCTCTACGGTCTGCTGGCACGGCAGCTCCAACCGATCGGCCGTATCCGTCGCCGCATCCAGGAGTTGGAGCGCCAGCACACGGCCTCGGCGGAGTGAAACGAGGCGGAACTTGCGAAATCGAGTTGATGTCCTTACAACTCCAACGATAGGGCCGAAATACGCCGACCCTGATATTCTCCGACACAGTCGCATGGCAATGGTTTGACTTCAGGACTGGCTCCCGCATTGGCGGCTTTCATCGCGGTTCTGGCGGCGACTTCCCTCTCTCCGGCCGCCGCGGGTCGCGAGCGGTTGCCCGGCATCATGGGACGGGATGACAGGACACCGCTGGACAGTCAGGAATGGCCCTGGTCGGCCATCGGCCGGATCAATCGCAGCACGGGAGGCTTCTGCACGGGAACGCTGATCGGGCCGCGCCAAGTGCTGACTGCCGCCCACTGCCTCTACGACAAGCGCAGCGGACGGAGGGTCAGGGCTGCCGACCTGCATTTCCTGGCGGGATACAGGCGCGGTGAGTTCATCGCGCACTCCGCGGCACTGTCCGTCGTCGTTCCGGACGCCTATTCCTACGGGACGGGTACGGTGCGGGCGGATTGGGCGATCGTCGTGCTTGAGAAAGCCGTGCCGATCAAGCCGGTTCCGGTCAGCGATGCAAGTCCGCCGGCGGGAGCGGTGCTCATGCGCGCAGGATACAGCCAAGATCGAGCCCATCTGCTGTCGATCCACGACGGTTGTTCGCTGGGCAAGAACACCGTGTCTCCCGGGCTGCTGACGCATACCTGCGACGCGACCCATGGCGACAGCGGATCGCCGCTGCTGATGCGGGAGCGGCACGGGCCGGCTATCGTCGGCATCGACGTGGCGGCGGGAACGATAGCCGGAGACATGGTCGGCTTCGCCGTGCCGTCTACCAGCTTTTCGGAAACCGTGCGCGACACGCTGGCGAAAACCAGATAAAGCCAGAGAAGCCGGTCAGGTGAAAACCGGCCGGAGAAAAACAAGAGGGAGCGGACCATGGCGCAGCGTATCGACTATTATTTCACTCCGGTCTCACCCTGGGCCTTCCTGGGGTCGGAACGGTTTCACTCGGTCGCCGCCAAGGCGGGCGCCGAGATCGCCTACAAGCCGGTCAATTTCGGCACCATCTTCCCGGCTTCCGGCGGCTTGCCGCTGGCGAAACGCGCTCCGCAACGCCAAGCGTATCGGCAGGTGGAACTGCGGCGCTGGGCCGATCATCTCGGCATCCCGCTGAACCCGAACCCGACCCACTTTCCGCTGGCGGACGAATTGGCGGCGCTGACGCTGATCGCCGCCGACGAGGCCGGCGCCGACTTGGCAGTGCTCACCACCGCGTTTGGACGAGCACTGTGGGTCGAGGACCGCAACATCGCCGACCGCGAGACGCTGGGCGAGATCCTGGCGAAGAACGGCGTCTCCCGCAGCCTGATCGAACGCGCCGAAAACGATGAGATCAGAGCGCGCCGCGACTCCTATACGGAGCAGGCGCTGACAGCCGGGGTCTTCGGCGCACCGTCATACGTTCTGAATGGCGAAATCTACTGGGGTCAGGACCGGCTGGATTTTCTGGAAAGCGCTTTGGCCGGAAAATAAGGCAACGCCTCGATCGGTCGTTGCCGCCGGGGGAAGCGGTAATCCGTCCCCCGGTGCGCCTGAATTGAGGCTGCTACCCTTAAGCCGCCACTTGGCGCGACTGGCTTTCGACCTGATCGAGTCCGCTACGAAATTGTGCAAGCGCTGCATCGGCGTGCACTTTGACTAATTGCCAGGCGTCGTCGGAGGCGCGGCGGACATCTTCGATCTTGGCTTCGGTCCGATTACGGACCCCACGCAGCGCGTCGAGAGAGCGCTCAAGAGTAAACCTGCGCTCACCGGAGGTTCGCTCGGCCTGCGCCCGCAAGCTATCCAGCCGCTCGCTGAGCATTTTCAGCTCCGTGGCCGCAGCGAGTTCGTATCGATCTCTTCCACGGGTGTTCATCGGATCCCCCAACTATCGCGCATATTCCAAAGCCACCTATGCATTAACCGGGCCAGCTTGCACCTTCGCCAAGCTTGGTGCGTATATGATCCGGTACGATGCTGCTCCCGCGTTCCCCTGAAGGTGGTACATTTGGTTATCCGCAACATTGTTTCTTAGGGTCTTCATTGCAAGTCCCTTTAGGACAAAAACTTCACTGCCACAAATCATTAACATTCGTTTTTTCGAATCGTTCTAGAACTCGTTGATCGTACCCAATAAAAGCCCAATAATTTTAAAAGAGACGGCGTCCGCCGCCGTCACCGGGATTGCTGCAATGCAAAAATAAGAGGATGAGGATGACCGTATTTTCGCAGCAGGACTTCGACGATCATGAGCAGGTGGTTTTCGCATCGGATGCCGAAACAGGTCTGAGAGCCATCATCGCCGTCCATAACACCGTCCGCGGATCGGCTTTGGGCGGTTGCCGCATGTGGGCCTATGCCAGCGAAGGCGACGCGGTGCGCGATGCGCTGCGCCTGTCACGGGGCATGACTTACAAGAACGCTCTTGCTGATCTTCCGTTCGGCGGGGGCAAGTCGGTGATCATCGGAGATGCGCGAAGTCAAAAGTCGCCCGAACTGATGGCTGCCATGGGCCGGGCGGTGGACCGGCTGGCCGGGCGTTACATCATCGCCGAGGATGTCGGCACGTCGGTCGACGACATGGCGGTAATCCGGAACGTCACGCGGCACGTCGCGGGCTTGAAAGACGGCGGCAGTGGCGACCCGTCGCCGGCAACGGCACGGGGCGTCTTCATGGGCATCCGGGCCGCCGTCGATTACCGCCTGCGCCGCAACAGTCTGGACGGATTGCGGGTCGTCGTTCAAGGTCTGGGTCACGTCGGCTGGGACCTGTGCCGGCAATTGGCGGACGAAGGCGTCAGGCTGTCGGTAAGCGATATCCGGCAGGACCATGTGGAGCGCGCGGTCGAAACCTTCGGCGCCGCGCCGATCGACGCCGACTCGATCTTCGATGTGGAGGCGGATGTCTTCGCCCCCTGCGCGCTGGGGGCGGTGATCAACGACAATACCCTGCCCCGGCTCAAGGTGGCGGTCGTTGCAGGATCGTCCAACAACCAGCTCGCTGAGGACCGGCACGGCGCCCTTCTGGCCGAACGTGGCATCCTGTATGCACCCGACTACGTCATCAATGCCGGCGGCGTCATCAACATCAGCCATGAGTTCGGTCCGTCCGGTACCGGCTACGACCGCACCGCCGCCTTCGCCCATGTCGACCGCATTCACGATACGCTCATGACGATCTTCAAGCGCGCGGACGCCGACGGCGTTCCGACGAACATCGCGGCGGATCGGATCGCGGAGGAACGATTCAAGCTCTCAAGGGTTGCATGACCGCATCGGAAGACCGCTGCGCCACCGACGAGACAGGTGGCGTAGCACTTGAGATCAGAGCTTAAAAGCGGAGACCTTGAGCAACAAGGCGGGAAGCGATGTCCGGAACGGGAAGGACTGTTCGCAAAAACTCACTCGGCAGCGATGGCGGCTTCTTCAAGCGGTTCGCAGGTGTTCGCGCAAGTCATCGTCTTGCGATGATCGGCGACCATTTGCCGGACATAGGGAACGCATTTCCCGCACTGCGGCTTGCAGCCCATGCAGTTGAAGAATCCGGCTGCGGTGCAGACGCCTTGCGAGAGCGCTTGCTTGACCTTCTTCTCATTAAATCCGTGGCAGATGCAGACATACATGATGATTTGAACCCAGCCGATGATGCCCTAATCGTTAGAGCAGATGAGAATGAGTGTCAATCGCTTTATTCGTCCGGCATCGCTGGGAGCCATGGGGCCCGTGGTTCGCCATCGATCCAGTCTTAGACGTGCAATGTGCTTTTTTAGGGACTTGTCCCCCGAATGTTGCCATCGCAATCACTAGCGAAAGCTAAATCATAGGGCACGAAAGAAAAAATAACCTAAGGGAGGCTGGAACGACCATGGGGAAAATTGCCGCACCACCGACCCTCTCGACATCCCCCATCCTGGGTCTCTTTTTCGGTCTTTTTCTGGCCGCTCTCGCTTCCGATGCCCACGCCCAAAAGGAAACGAGTACAGCCATATCCGTTTCCTGCGGCTCGGTCGGTATCGAGTTCCAGGTGTGCGAGAGTGGCGTCAAGGCTTGGGAGGCGAAGACCGGACACAGGGTCCAGCTCGTCTCCACCCCTAACGACAGCAACGAGCGCCTCGCACTATATCAGCAGTTGCTTGCCGCAAAGTCGGGCGACATCGACGTCTTTCAGATCGATGTCGTATGGCCGGGCATCCTTTCCAACCATCTGATCGACCTGCGCGACGTGGTCGACCAGCAGGTGCTGGACCAGCACTTCAAGGCCATCGTGACCAACGACGTCG
>NZ_JCACHA010000851.1:0-8376 GCF_059503625.1 Skermanella sp. | reverse complement strand
CAGCACTTGCCGTCCGGCTTCCAGGCAGGCGGCGATGGCTTCGGAATAGACCTCCGTCTTGCCGGAGCCGGTGACGCCGTCCAGCAGCGTCGTGCTGAAGCCGGTCGCCGCGACCTTGCCGCGCAGCGACTCCGCCGCTGCCGCCTGTTCGGGCGACAGAACGGGTCCGGGCAGCCGCCAGTCCGGCGCCGGTATGTTGCGGGTCGGGTGCAGCAGCACCGGCTCCAGCACACCGGCATCGGCCAGACCGCGCACGACCGCGGCGCTGCACCCGGCCTCCAGCGCCAGTTCCGCCGAGGGACGCGGCGGCCCGTCGGCCAGCAGGTCGAGCACGCGGCGGCGTGCCGCAGTCATCCGCAACTCGGCCAGGCGTCCGGGATCGCCGAGTTGGTAGGCGGTGATCGGCTTCGGCGGCTCCATCCCGCCGATGGCGCTCAGGGCCATGCGCAGCACGGCGCCGGGTGGCGCCATGGTGTAGGCGGCGACCCAGTCGATGAAGCGGCGGTGGATTTCCGGCATCGGCGGGATGTCGAAGCGCTGGGCCACCGGACGGAGCTTGGTTTCGGAAACCTCGCCGGTTCCCGGCCCCCAGACCACGCCGAGCAAGTGACGGGGACCCAGCGGCACTTCGACGTAGTCGCCCTCCCCCAGTTCCATCCCGGCGGGAACCTTGTAGTCGTAGGCCTCGGGCAGCGGCAGGGGCAGCAGGACGGCGACGCGCCGGGCCTGGGGCACGGGACGATTGCCGCCGACCTGTTCTTCATCGCCGAAATCGAATCCGGGGGCGGAACTGGAACCATGGTCCGCCATGGGTTAAACTGCCTCCGGGTTTACACGCCGCCCACTTGCAATCCGCCAAGTGGGCTGGCACTTGCCGCAACCGCTGCAAAGATCAATCAAGGACCAATTCCTGATGAAGTTCTTCATCGACACCGCCGATCTCGCCGAAATCCGGGATCTCGCCGAGACCGGCCTCCTGGACGGTGTTACCACCAACCCCTCCCTGGTAGCCAAGTCCGGCCAGAATTTCATCGAGCTGGTCAAGGAAATCTGCCAGATCGTTCCCGGTCCGGTCAGCGCCGAAGTGGCCGCGATCGATTTCGAAACGATGCTGGAGGAAGGCCGCTACCTCGCGACGCTGGCGCCGAACATCGCCGTCAAGGTACCGCTGACCCCCGCCGGACTGAAGGTCTGCAAGATCCTGTCGTCCGGCGGCACGATGGTCAATGTCACCTTGTGTTTTTCCGCGGCACAGGCACTGCTGGCCGCCAAGGCCGGCGCCAGCTTCATCTCGCCCTTCGTCGGCCGGCTGGACGATATCGGCCATAACGGGCTGGAGCTGATCTCGGATATCGTCCAGATCTACGACCAGTATCCCGGCATCACGACCGAGGTCCTGGTGGCGTCGATCCGCAACCCGATCCACATCACGGAAAGCGCCAAGATGGGCGCCCATGTCGCGACCATGCCGCCGTCGGTGCTGCGCCAGCTTTTCAACCATCCCTTGACCGAAAAAGGTCTTGCGCAATTCGTCGCGGATTGGGCCAAAACGGGTCAGTCGATCCTGGACAAGACCGCTAAGTAAGCTCACAAGACGTTGCCGGGAGAGAAACCGTTAGGACACGGGTGATATCCTTGGGAAATGGCACGGGGTTGGATGATGGCAGGGGGCCGACGCTGATGGCTCGGGAGAGCGGACATAGCCACCGGACGATGGATGCGCTGAACGCGGAGGATGTCGCGGCATATCTGCGCGAACATCCCGATTTCCTGAACCAGCACGCCGATCTGGTCCAGCATCTGACTCCCCCCGCCATGTCCCATGGCAACGGTGTGGCGGACTTCCAGTATTTCATGGTGGAGCGGCTGCGGGGTGAGCTTGGGCGGCTGAAAGACCAACAGCGCGAGCTGATTTCCACTACCCGCGCCAACATCAACAACCAGAACCGCATCCACGCCGCTGTTCTGTTCCTTCTGGATGCCCGTACGTTCGAGCAGCTGATCCAGACCATCACGACCGATCTGGCCGTCCTGCTGGACCTGGACGTTGCGGCTCTGGCGGTAGAGGCCAACGGTGCCGAGAAGCCGCACGTACACACCACCGGCGTACGGGTGGTCGAGTCGGGTACGGTCGATGGCTGGCTGGGCAAGCGCGACGTCATGCTCTATTCCGACCTGAACGGCGATCCCGCGATCTTCGGCGCCGCCGCCGGTCTGGTGCGCTCGCAGGCCTTGATCCGCATACAGGTAAGCGAAGACACGCCCGCCGGTCTGCTCGCCTTCGGCAGCCGCGATCCGGAGATGTTCCATTCCGGTCAGGGCACCGAACTCGTCTGTTTCCTGGCCCGTGTGATCGAACGCAGTATCCGGGCATGGCTGGACCTGCCGGAGTAAAACCCGCGCGTGTCCTCGGCTTCTCCTGCGCCGAGGACGTCAATGCCGCGATCGCGGCGTGGCGGCGATGGCTGGAGATGGAAAAGCGGGTGTCGCGGCACACGCTCAGCGCCTATACCGCCGATCTTTCCGGCTTCCTGGATTTTCTGACCGGCTATCACGGCCGTCCTCCCTCGATCAACGATCTGAGCGAAGCGCGCTTCATGGACTTCCGCGCTTGGCTGGCGCGGCAGGCAGCCGATGGGCTGGGCACGGCAAGCCGCGCCCGCGCGCTGTCCGGTGTCCGCAACTTCTTCCGCTGGCTTGACCGAAGCGGGCAGATGCACAATCCGACGATCGGCCTGATGCAGGCGCCCAAGCTGCCCACGCGGCTCCCGAAGCCGCTGACGGAAGGAGATGCCGCCAGCCTTCTGACCACAGCCGAGGAATGGGCGGACGAAGCCTGGATCGGCAAGCGCGACCGCGCGCTGTTCACGCTGCTGTACGGCTGCGGGCTCCGAATCGACGAAGCTCTGAGCCTGAACCGGTGCGACATGCCGGATGAGACTCTCCTGGTCACCGGCAAGGGCCGCAAGCAGCGGATGATCCCCGTGCTGCCCGTGGTCCGGGAAGCGCTGGAAAGCTACGTCGCGGCCTGTCCGTATGCCCTGACCGCCGACGGCCCGCTGTTCGTCGGATCGCGTGGTGGCAGGCTGAACGCGTCGATCGCACAGAAGCGGATGCGTGACCTGCGTCCGCTGATGGGGCTGCCGGATACCGCCACGCCGCACGCGCTACGCCACAGCTTCGCCACTCATCTGCTGGCCGACGGCAGCGATCTGCGCGCCATTCAGGATCTTCTCGGCCATGCCTCCCTGTCGAGCACCCAGCTCTACACGGATCTCGATCCTGAACAGATGCTTGGGATCTACGAGAACGCCCATCCGAGGGCGCGGACGAAGAAGAGCGAATAGGCAGCAAGCTAGCGCTGCCTGACCGCCCCCATGTCACCCAACGCCATCAGTGCTAACGGCCCGAGCGCCACGACGGCGCCCTGGGCCGCGAAGGCCAGCCCCCAGGCGAGCAGGCTGGCGCCGCCCCCGGCAAGGTCCAGGATGCCGCCGAAGGCGACGGACCCCACGAAGGCAGCCGTGAAGCCCAGGAAGGAGTGGACCGCCATGGTGGCTCCGCGCTGGCCGGCAGCGGCATTGGTGACGGCGCCGACCGTCAGCGACGCGCTGTCGGCGGTGACGGTGATCCCGTAGAGGCCTACGACGAAAACGGCCAACCAGAATGGCAGCGCCGCCGAGAACCCGACGACGCAGGCCAGCGCCGCCGAACCCGTCATGATGCCGATCAGGAAGCGGCGGCGGCCGAACCGGGTCGCGGCCTCGTTTCCCAGAATACTGGCTGGCAGGCCGAGCAGGAGGATGACGGTGCCGAGCATCGTCACCACGGCTGGGATGGCGCCTTCGGACACGGCTCCATGGTCGAGGGCGTAAGCGAAGGCCAGGAAGGCCACCAGCCACGCGCGCAGGCCGAACAACTCGTAGCAGTGGGCGGAATAGGCCAGGATATAGCCCATCGCGGCCCGGTTGCGCAGGACCGGGCGGAAATCAAGCAGCGCCTGCGGCGGCACCGCCCGCTCCGGCCCCGCCCTGGGGATTCCCCACCATGCCAGAACCAGCGCCACGGTTGTAGCGGCAGCCGAGGCGGTGAAGGCGGCAGGCCAATCCATCGCTCCGCCGACCAGACCGGCGAGCAGGACCGAGGTACTGGAGCCCAGCGCATAGCAGGCAGTGTAGAAGGAGAGGTAACGGCCCTGGCGCGGTCCGCCGGTATTGTCCGACAGGATGCGCAGGCCTGGCATATAGGTTCCCGCCAACCCCACGCCGCCGATCGCCCGGTACAGCGAAGCGCTCCACAGCCCGTCGGCGAACAGGGCGAAGCCGAGCAGGGCTATGGCGCTGATGGCGGTCGAGAACAGATATATCCGCCGGGGATCGACCCGGTCGGTCAGGGTTACCAAGACGGGCACGGCGGCGACATAGCCGCCGTGGAACACCCCGTTGATCCAGCCCGCCTCGACATTCCCGATCCCCCACTGAGCGAAGAAAGCGGGCAGAAGGGCCGGGAAAGTCATGGTGCCCGCCATGCCGAGAACCTCGGCAAGGCAGAGCA
Source organism: Skermanella sp. (assembly GCF_059503625.1). Classification (NCBI taxonomy): domain Bacteria; kingdom Pseudomonadati; phylum Pseudomonadota; class Alphaproteobacteria; order Rhodospirillales; family Azospirillaceae; genus Skermanella; species Skermanella sp. The sequence continues at coordinate 3,822 of NZ_JCACHA010000851.1, read as the reverse complement.
CCACCGTAAGGCGGAATGCGGAACCGGAAGCCGGATCAGATATGGATCGGCCGGCCATCCACCGCCAATGCAGCTTCCTTGACCGCCTCGGCCAGGGTCGGATGAGCGTGGCAGGTGCGGCCGATATCCTCGGCCGAAGCGCCGAACTCGATCGCCAGGGTCACTTCGGCGATCAGGTCGCCGGCGTTCGGGCCGACGATATGGACGCCCAGCACCTTGTCGCTCGCCGCATCGGCCAGGATCTTCACGAAACCGTCGGTATAGCCCAGGGCACGGGCACGTCCGTTGGCGGTGAAGGGGAACTTGCCGGTCTTGTACTTGACCCCGGCCGCCTTCAGCTCTTCCTCGGTCTTGCCGACATTGGCGGCTTCCGGCCACGTGTAGACCACGCCCGGAATGGCGTCGTAGTTGATATGGGCCGACTGGCCGGAAATGAACTCCGCCACCGCGACGCCTTCGTCCTCCGCCTTGTGGGCAAGCATCTGGCCTTCGATCACGTCGCCGATCGCGTAGACGCCGGGGACGCTGGTCTGCCAATGGGCATCGGTGACGATGCGGCCCCGTGCGTTGACCTCGATCCCCATCTCTTCCAGACCCAGGCCGGCGGTGTAGGGACGGCGGCCGATGGCGACCAGGACGACGTCGGCTTCGACCTGCTGCGGCTCTCCGCCCTTGGAAGGCTCGACCGTCAGGGTGATGCCGGCGTTTCCGGCGGCGGCGCCGGTGACCTTGGTGCCCAGCTTGAAGGTGAAGCCCTGCTTGCCCAGGATGCGCTGCATCTGCTTGGACACTTCGCCGTCCAGGCCGGGCAGGATACGGTCGAGATACTCGATCACCGTCACTTCGGCGCCCAGGCGGCTCCAGACGGATGCCAGTTCCAGCCCGATGACGCCGCCGCCGATTACTGCGAAGCGCTTGGGCACTTCCGTCAGTTCGAGCGCGCCGGTGGAGGTCACGATGCGCTGCTCGTCGACTTCGACGCCGGGGACCGGGATCGACTCGGAACCGGTCGCGATGATGATGTTCTTGGCGCCGATCACCTCGGCGCCGCCGTCGCCTTCCACGGTGACTTCGCCCTTGGCGGAGATGCGGCCCTTGCCCTTGAGCCAATCGATCTTGTTCTTCTTGAACAGGAACTCGATGCCGGCGGTGTTGTCTTTGACGACCTTGTTCTTGTTGGCCATCATGGTCGGCAGATCCAGTTCGACCGAGCCGAGCTTGATGCCATGGCCCGCGAGCGTGTGCTTGGCCTCCTCGAACTTCTCGGAGCTGGTCAGCAGCGCCTTGGACGGAATGCAGCCGACATTGAGGCAGGTGCCGCCGAGCGTCTTGCGCTGCTCGACGCAAGCCGTCTTCAGGCCAAGCTGTGCGGCGCGGATGGCGGCAACGTAACCGCCGGGTCCGCCGCCGATGACGACGACGTCGTAGGTTTTCTCAGGCATCTTTTCTTCTTCGCCTCCGTGGGCAGCTCGCGGGCGGGCCATGCTTTGCGGTTGCGATTTATGGCCCTTCAAGCCGCTCGTGGCAATCTCTCAAACTTCGGCAAACCCACGGAAATGGCTGGATTCACGCACTTCCGCGTTGCCCTGTGCGCATGGGAGGCACACACGCGGCGATGGGTCGCATGGGTACCGGAGATGGTTTGGCATCGTTGTAATTCTTCCTTAACCGCGGCGGCCCCCATGATGTCGTCACGTGATGAGGGGACGGGCGACGCCCCTATCCTCCGGCATCCAATCGAAGCAAGAACATGGCCGAAGACACGTTTCACGAAACGCAGCACGATCTGGCGCGCACGCTGATCCGGACCTTCTATGAGGCCCTGTCGGGTCAGTTCGACCGGAAGGACCACATTACGAAGGAAGAGTTGGACCGGGCGTTCAACCTGATCGAGGGATTCTGGCCAAAGACTCTGCCCGCCTTCAAGGCCAACTGCCGGCTCTGCATAGACAAGATCGGCGCGCGGGCCTACAACCCCGATGCACGGCGCAAGGACTTCCTGACACGGTTCGTCTTCTCGCTGCTGATCACGGGCATCCCGTCGCGCATGGATCCCGGCAGCGGCAAGTACTTTCCCCAGGTGATCGTCCGCGGCATCCAGCGGAACATCGTCAACCTGTTCAGCAACGCCGAGTACGAAATGCTGAACAGCCAGGCTCAGGCGATCTTCGCCACCATCGGCACCGACGACGACGCCCAGACATGGCCGCTGATCCGAGCCGACGAGACGATGAGCATGCTGGCGGACAAGATCTTCATCCGCATGCTGCTGCGCTTCAAGCAGTTCAACCAGCAACGCCAGAGCTTCACCGGGATAATCGTCGCCAACATCGAAGCGAACGCCTACAAGTTCACCGATCGGGACTTCTGCGATGTTTTCGACGTGGTGTTCGGCCGCTACGACCAGATGGTCAAGAAGCCGGAGGGACGGACGAAGATGGACGTCTACTATGGCGACGGCACCGCGGACGGCATCATCAGCATCTTCTTCGCCTTCGAACAGTTCAAGAAGGACATGATCGTGCGCGAGGGGCTTGCCAATAAGGGAAAAGGCAAGCGGTCGGGTGGGCGGAGGTGATTGGAGGCCTTACCGTTCGATAACTTGTTGTTAACCACGATGCAGGATGCTGGATTGGTTAATTTTGCCAATCCGGGGAAACAATGACCTGTATCGTAGGATTGATCGACGGCCGCCGCGTATGGATGGGCGGCGACAGCGCCGGAGTTTCGGGGCTGGATATCACCGTACGCGCCGACCCCAAAGTCTTCCGCAATGGTGATTTCCTGATCGGCTTCACCAGTTCCTTCCGGATGGGTCAGTTGCTGGCTTTCCGCCTGCGGCCCCCTCCCCGTCCCGAAGGCATGGACGTCTTCCGCTACATGGTGATGGATTTCGTGGACGAAGTCCGGAACTGCCTGAAGGAAGGCGGCTATGCCCAGCGGAACAACGACGCCGAACAGGGCGGCAGTTTCCTGGTGGCCTATCAGGGCCGGCTGTTCTCGATCCAGAGCGACTATCAGGTCTGCGAAACCAACCGGGGCTTCCACGCCATCGGCTGCGGCGCCGACTATGCGCTGGGTTCGCTCGCCTCGACGGCGGGCCAGCCGGCCGAGCATCGGGTCCGCCGGTCGCTGGAATGCGCCGAGATGCTGAACGGCGGCGTGCGGGCACCCTTCAGGATCGAGCACCTGGACGCCGATGAAGACAACCTGACCTTGCCGCTGCTGAGTGCTGTCGCCTGAACGCCATCAGAAGATAGTGCGCGCGTGACCGAGATACTGCGGCGCCATAGTCCTGCGCCGTGCCGCTGGCGGCCATGCTGGTATCGGAGGAGATCATGTAGACCAGCGCGCAGGGATCGTAGGACCGGATCGCGCTCAGCACACGCAAGCCATCAAGGCCGGGCATGTGAATGTCGAGCAGCACTATATCGAACCGCCGGGAGCGATAGGCGGCGACAGCATCGACGCCGTTATCCACTTCGATAAACTGGAAACTGGTTCCCGGCCAGATGAAGTTGCCTTTGATGAGCGCCCGCATGGTTCTAGAATCGTCGGCCAGCAGTACCTGAAGTGTAGCGGGAAGCTTCATGGCGCAGGGTACTCGAAAATCCGGACCGCGATTGGCTGGCCCAGAAAAAGAAGGGCGACATCGACCGCGATAGCGCCGCTGCCGGGTGGAGTTTGGCTGCCTGCCGCTCCGGTACCTACTTCCTCGGCGGTTGGCAGGGACAGGGTAACTTCGCCTTGTATCAAGCCCTTCAAGTTACCGGCGATGACGTTGCATAGCTCGGCGACCACATCGGCGCGGTCTGCGGCCGA
>NZ_JCACHA010000850.1:0-8383 GCF_059503625.1 Skermanella sp. | reverse complement strand
GGTTTCAGGCTCTTGCACGACCTCATCATATTCATCCTGATCATCAGTGCGCTCCTGGTGGTCGCCAGCCTGCTCCAGCCCTTGGCGGAACGGCTGAGGCTCCCCCATTCCGTCCTGCTCGCGGCGGTCGGCGTCGCCATCGCCGCGGCCTCGGTGACGCTGTTGCAGGTGAGGGGGGTGCCGATGCTGCGGGAGGCGGCGGAGGCGGTTTCGGGCCTGTCGTTCAACTCTTCCACATATATCCTGGTCTTCCTGCCGGCGCTGCTGTTCCAAGCGGCCCTGACGATCGACGTGCGGCGGATGATGGAGGATGCGGCGCCCATCCTGCTGCTGGCCGTCGTCGCGGTGTTCGTGGCGACGGCCGTGATCGGGCTGGCGCTGTGGCCGCTGGCGGGCGTTCCCCTGGTCGTCTGCCTGCTGCTCGGATCGATCGTCGCGACCACCGATCCGGCGGCGGTCGTCGCCATCTTCCGCGACATCGGGGCGCCGGCAAGGCTGGTCCGGCTGGTCGAGGGCGAAAGCCTGCTGAACGACGCCGCCGCCATCGCGATCTTCTACGTCCTGCTGGAAATCATCACGTCGGGAGATGAGCCCGACCTGCTGATGGGCGCCTGGGATCTGGCGATGGACCTTGGCGGCGGCACCCTGCTGGGCATCGTCGGCGCCCGGCTCGGCGTGGCCATGATCCCGCTGCTGCGCGGAAGGCGCACGGCCGAAGTGACCCTGACGCTGGCCCTGCCGTACCTGGTCTTCGTTTCCGGCGACCACTTCCTGGGTGTCTCCGGCGTGGTCGCCGTGGCCGTTTCCGGCTTGGTCTTCGGCGCGGGCAGCCGGTCGCGGCTGTCGCCGTCGGGCTGGGCCTATCTGGACGCGGTGTGGGAACAGGTGGCGTTCCTGGCGGGATCGCTGGTCTTCATCCTGGCGGCTTTGATGGTGCCGAAACTGCTCGGGACCGTGACCCTGCACGACGGCCTGCTGCTCATGGTGCTGGTGGCGGCGGCGCTGATCGCACGGGCGCTGGTGCTGTTCCTGCTGCTGCCGCCGCTGACGCTGCTGAAGCTGAGCGCCAAGATCAGCAACTCCTACAAGCTCGTGCTGACCTGGGGCGGGCTGCGCGGCGCCGTCACCCTGGCGCTGGCCCTGTCGGTTACGGAGGCGCGCGGGATCGGCGGAGAGGACCAGCGGATCGTCACGGTGCTGGCGACCGGCTTCGTCCTGTTCACCCTGTTCGTCAACGGGACGACGCTGCGTCCCGTCATCAAGCTGCTGGGGCTGAACCGGCTGTCGCCGCTCAATCAGGCGATCCGCAACCAAGTGCTGGCGCTGTCGCTTGCCGATGTGCGCGATTCGGTGCAGCAGACCGCCACCGAGTACGAGTTTCCGCCGACCGTGGCGCGGGCCGTGCAGAAGCCTTACGACGCCCGCATCCAGGAAGTCACCTCCGCCGGCAGCCTGGAGGAGCAGATATCCGACCGCGACCGGATCGTCCTGGGCCTGATCGCGCTGGCCAACCGGGAGCGTCAGCTCGTGCTGGAGCACCATGGGCTTCAAACGGTCTCCGGCGACATCATCGAAGGGTTGCTGCGCAATGCCGGCGAGATCTACGACGGCGCCAGGACGGCGGGGCGCATTGGCTACAACCGGGCGGCCCGCAAGATCCTCCGGCTGCCCCGGGCTTTCCGGTTCGCCTATGCGCTTCACCGCTGGGCGGGGATCGAAAGGCCGCTGGCCCGTCAGGTCGCCAAGCGGTTCGACAAGTTCCTGGTCCGCCGGCTGGTGCTGGAGGAACTGATCCGCTTCAACAGCCGCAACCTCAAGCCGCTGCTCGGCGTCCGCGTGGCCGAGTTGCTGGGAGAGGTGCTGACCGGACGTCTGGACGCTTCGACCAAGGCGCTCGACGCGCTCGGGCTGCAATATCCGGAATATGCGGAGGCGCTGAGCCAGCGCTTCCTCCGCAAGCTGGCCCTGCGCCGGGAAATGGCGCATTTCGAGAGCCTGTTCGAGGATGGGCTGATCGGCCAGGAACTGTTCGAGGACCTGCGGCGCGGCGTCGATGCCCGTCAGAAGGAAGCGGAGCGCAGGCCCAAGCTGGACCTGAAGCTGGACAAGGTCGCGCTGATCGCCCAGGTCCCGCTGTTCAACACGCTGGCTCCGGACGAGTTGAAGCGGCTGGCACGCGTGCTGCGGTCGCGGCTGGCCTTGCCGGACCAGACCTTCATCCGCACCGGCGACCGGGGCACGGCGATGTATTTCATCTCCTCGGGCGCGGTCGAGGTGGTGCTGCCGGACCGCCGCATCCGGCTGGGCCGCGGCGACTTTTTCGGCGAGATGGCGCTGATCGACGGCGGTCCCCGCCGCGCCGACGTGGTGGCGCTGACCTATTGCACGCTGCTTGAACTGCGCTCCGGCGATTTCGATAAGTTCCTGAAGGCCAACCCGGATATCAGCGGGCGGATCGACGAGGTGGCCCAGGAGCGCGGGGTGAAGCGGGTGGCATAGGTGCCCGCTTCACGGTGGCCGCATCACCGCCCGCCCGATACCGGAATGAAGGCCCCGGCGACATAGGACGACTGTTCCGACAGCAGCCAGACTATCGCCTGGGCGACTTCTTCCGCCTTGCCGGTACGCGCTTGGGGCACGCCGCGGACCAGCCGTTCCAGCCGGCCGGGAATGCCGCTGGCGTCGTGGATCTCGGTCTCGATCAGGCCGGGATTGACGGCGTTGACCCGGATTCCCTCCGGAGCCAGCTCCTTCGACAGACCTATGGTGAAGCTGTCGATGGCGCCCTTGCTGGCGGCGTAGTGGACGAACTCGTTGGGGGAGCCCAGCGCCGAGGCGCGAGACGAGACGTTGACGATGACGCCGCCCGCGCCGCCGCGGCTCTTCGCCATGCGGCGGGCCGCCTCGCGGGCGCACAGGAAGGGTCCGACCACGTTCAGGGTCATCACCGAACTGACGGTTTCGGCGGTGAGGTCCATCAGATTGCCGGCGGGACCGGTGATGCCGGCGTTGTTGACCAGACCGGTAACGGTCCCGAGCTGGTCGTCCACCGTGGAGAACAGACGCAGGATGTCGTCCTCCCTTGCCATGTCGCCCTGGACCGCGATCGCCCGCACGCCCTGCTGGCGGGCAGCGGCGGCGACATACTCTGCCTTTTCCCGGTCGCGGACATAGTTGACGCACACGTCCCATCCCGTTTTGGCCGCCAGATCGACCGTCGCGGCCCCGATGCCCCGGCTGCCGCCGGTCACGATGAGAATCCCGGTCATCGTTTTCACTCCCCCAGTAATCTCTATTGGTTTGGCGCGCAGCATGCCTCCGGTATGACCACTTGTAAATGCGCTGCGGTACTCGGCAGGCGCTCAGGGGATGGAGGAGGCGGTGCCCGCCTGGGAACCGGAGACCGCCGCAATCAGGCTATGGGGCGATGCGCCATGGGCGGAGCGGAACGAGGCGGCGAAATGCGAGCGGGAGGAATAGCCGCACGCTGCCGCGATAGCGGCGATGTTGCGCTCACCGTCCTCGATCATGGCGCGGGCTCGACGCATCCGCTCACCGGTTAGGATATGGCGCAGCGAGGTCCCCTCGTCGGCAAGGCGGCGGCGCAGTGTGGCGGAGCTGACGCCCAGCAAGCGGGCAAGGTCGTGGGCGCGCCAGGAATCCATCGGGGCCAGCGCTATGTGATGACGGGCACGTTCCGAAAAGGTCGCTCCGGCATGCATCCGCATGATGGCCGGCAGGTGGCCGATCAGCAGCAGGATTTCCATGACCCGGTGTTCGGCAAGGCTGGCATCCAGGTCGGTGCGGCTCAGCGCCATGGCGGCATGGGAGATGGTGTCGACGGCCTGGGGCGTCAGGTCGATACCCGGATCGTGCGGCTTGCGCAGCGACACGGCCACGGCCTTGCCCCGGCGCGGATGCGCTTGGGCGACTCGCCGCACAAGATCGCGGGGAAGGGTGATGAAGACGGCACGGTAGCGGCCCGATGCTTCGTCCGGGCGGTTGACGATGTCGAACGACTGCCCGGCCGGCAGGACGAACGGCACGCCGGGATGGAACTCGAACATGTCGCCGGCGAGGTGGACCTCCTTGATGCCGTCCAGGACGACGATCAGCGCCGGTTCGTCGATCGTCATGTCGCGGATCGTTTCCACCGCGCGGGCGTGATACGTGGCGAGCTTGGTGATCGGCGTGCCGCCGTTCGGTCCGGCGGACGAGCTGTCATCGCCGCCTTGGAGGCTGCCGGCGATGCGCCGGCGGAGTTCGGCGGCGAGCGGCCGGAGCTGGATGCCGGCGTCGATCGTAGAGCGGCTGGCCATGGGGAGGCTCGTTCGGTCGTGGGCGTCCGTCATGATAGCGCAGTTCGGGATCGTCATTGAGCGTTTCGGGACCATTTCCGCCCGTCCCCGCTGGCATCTTGACGCAGCGAAACGGTCGTAACGATCAAGTGGATGACGGGGAAGATCGATGATGTCGAAAGCTGTGGCGACCAGCCTGTTGCTGGCCGGATTGATGAACGGACCGGCTCTGGCGGGGGAGTTCGCGGTCACCAGCCCGAGCCTGTCCGACGGAGCGACGATCGGCGATAAGCATCTATTTGCCGGTTTCGGATGCACGGGCGGCAACAAGTCACCCGCGCTGTCATGGACGGGGGCGCCCGCCGATGCGAAGAGCTTCGCCGTGACCGTCTACGATCCGGATGCACCGACCGGCAGCGGCTGGTGGCACTGGGTCGTCTTCAACATCCCTGCCGGCACGGCGGAACTGAAGGAAGGGGCCGGCGACGCCAAGGGAACATCGCTGCCGGCCGGCAGCGTCCAGAGCGTGACCGATTTCGGCCAGCCCGGCTTTGGCGGTCCATGCCCGCCGGCAGGCGACAAGCCGCACCGCTACATCTTCACGGTTCATGCGCTGAAGCTGGAAAAGCTGCCGTTGGAAAACGGCGCATCCGGGGCGATGGTCGGGTTCTTCCTGGGCCAGAACACGATCGCCAGGGCGTCGGTAACCGGCTTCTACGGGCGCTGAGGTCAAATGGGGACGGCGAACCGCACGTCCCAAACGAAGTACCCGCCTTCCCGCCGAATTTCCCCATCTGGAAATCTGGCGGGAGACGGCTGAAAGTTGTTTTAAGACCATAGTTGACGATAGGCGCGGAGCGACCGCGATCGTTAAAATATCTCTAAGTTGCAATGGATGGCATGCAGGTCTGGATTTATGGCTACCGACACAGTCTGGCTGTGCTGGGTCTGGAAGCGCTTGGCGCTCCCAGGCTGAGCGCGTGCCTGCGTCTGGTGTCCGGCCTGATCGCCTGCCTTCAGGCGCTTGATGCGCCTGTCATCGGGTATCGCGGCCAGCGCAGGCTGGCGGGGTCGCCGCCCTGAACCGGGGATCAGAGCGGAAGCCATAAAATTTCGGCGGCTTCCGCTTGCTCATCCGTCCCTGATGAAGTTGGGGTTTGTGGTTTTCGGTTCCCCCGGAGAAACAGGTGCGTTTTCAGTCGCTCGATAGCTGGCGAGGGCTTTGTGCCGTCCTCGTGGCACTGCTTCACTACCATGCCGCATGGCATTTTTATGATTTCCCGCTGATCCGGAACAGCTATCTGTTCGTGGATTTCTTCTTCGTGCTGAGCGGCTTCGTGATCGCGCACGCCTATGGGCACCGGATCGGCGATCTGACGGATTTCGGCCGGTTCGTCGTCCTGCGGTTCGGCAGGCTTTGGCCGCTTCACGCGACGGTGCTCGGACTGTTCCTGGTGGCTGAGCTGGCGGCACTGGCCCTCGAGCCGTGGCTCGGCGGAGCCTATCCGCGGGCGCCCTTCACCGAGTCCCGATCCGTCTTCGCGATCATGACCAACATCCTGATGGTCCATTCGCTGGGGTTTCATCCCGATGTGACCTGGAACTTCCCGAGCTGGTCGATCAGCGTCGAATTCTACACATACCTCGTGTTCGCAACCGTTCTGCTGGTGCTGCCCCGCTACAGGGCCGCAGCCTCGGTGGCGCTGATCCTCTTCGGCGTGGCGGTGCTGGTGATGGTCGGGCCCGGATCGATGGACGTCACCGTCCATTACGGGATCTTCCGCTGTCTGGCCGGCTTCTTCCTGGGTTGTCTGGCGTTTCGCGCCTACCGCGCGACAACGGCACGGCTGGGCCGCGGCGGGACGATGCCCGGGGCCGATCTGGTGGAAGCGGCCTGCATGGTGCTGGTGCTCGCCTTCATCGCGGCGGCGGGAACGGGACCGCTGTCGTTCCTGGCTCCCCTGGTCTTCACGGTCGCGGTCTACGTCTTCGCGTTCGAGGGCGGCGTGGTGTCCCGGTTCATGAAGAACCCGATACTGCTGCGACTCGGGGCGCTTTCCTACTCGATCTACATGGTCCACGCCTTCGTCCTGCTGATCCTGGAAAACTCGACTTCCATCGCCGGCAAACTGCTGGGCGTGCGGCTGGAGACGGTGCGGACCGTCAACGGCAGCCGGATAGCCTTGCTGGACTACGGCAATCCCTGGATCATGGATGCCGTGGCGCTGGTCTACGTGGCGGCGGTGATCGCGCTGGCGTCGCTGACCTACAGATACGTCGAAGTCCCCGGCTACGATGCCGCCAAGCGCTTCGTGAACCGGAGGGGACAGGGGGTGCCGGGGATGCCGGGCCGTGCGATCCCGCGTAGCTGAAAGCAGGTAAACGTGTGGTGAGGATTGGTTTTCGTTTCACGACTAGCCCGTTCGTCACCGGTCCCCGTCCAATTGGATTGCCGTGCCGCTATACCTCATTGCCCGTGCCAGTCCGCCGATTCTGGGGATAGTCGCGGGACACGTCCGACTACAGGGGCGGGGCAATATGAGGAAACCGACATGGCGTTGAAAAGGAATTTGGCGGTTCTGGCCGTTACGATGATGATCGCCGGCTGCGCTTCGCAGCAGCAGGGAGCAGGGACCGCTTCGGGAGCGTCCTCCGCCGGTTCTGCGGCTTCGTCCGCTTCCAACGTGCGGACGGTCAAGTCGCGGGACGGCTCCTTCGAGGGCGAAATGGTCGGCACGCCGGCTGCCAGGAGCAAGTTCGCCAAGCTTCAGATCGGCATGACGATGAGGGAGGTTTCCAGCCTGATCGGCGCGCCGGACGACATGATCCGCCATGAGACGGGCAAGCGCTGGATCCCGTTTTACTTCGGCAACGATGCGCAGCGATTGCAGGTCATCTACAAGGGCGAAGGATGCCTGACCTATACGGGAGGCAACGTCTTCGGCGGAGGCGACAGCGAGCTGATCCGGATTACGGCGGCTCCTCAAGGCGGCTGCCTGGACACCTAAGGGGCTTGCGCGCCGCCTGCCCCATTATTTATGGGTAGGGTGATGCCGGTCACAGGGAATACCGTGGAGCGGGCGCATTTTGTGCGTGTCCTATCCACGAGGCGCTTAGATGACGATCAAGTTAGGTGCTGTTTCCCTGCTCGCCGGCTGCATTCTGGTGTCGGCCTGCACCATGAACCATGGGGAGCGGCGCGCTGCGACCGGCGGCGCGCTGGGGGCGGGGGCTGGCGCCGCGGGAGGCTACATGCTCGGCTACGACCCTCTCGGCGGCGCCCTTGTCGGCGGCATCGGCGGAGCGCTGCTCGGCGCGCTGACCACTCCCGACAGGGGCGGCCGGGAGGTCCATCATCACTATCGCCGTGACAACGGCCACCATCACGGCCACAAGAAGCGGTGGCGCCGCGATTACGACTGACGGCTTGCTGCTGGGTTGATAAAGAAAGGCGCGAGGGGTTGCCCCCTCGCGCCTTTCCCGTTCCGGACTGTTTTTCAGCTCAGATGCGGCTTAGCTGCATCCGGTCGTCGAGCCGCAGGTGTCGCACTTCATGCAGGTGCCGTTGCGGACCAGCGTCATGTTCCCGCACTCGCCGCAGGGATCGCCCTCGTAACCCTTGGCGCGGGCTTCGCGGATGCGCTCCATCCGTTCGTCCGGAGCGGGAGACGAGGCGACGGCGACCGCAACGGCGGGCTGCGACTCGGCCGGTGACAGGGCGCGGGCGGTTGCCTCGCTGCCGCCGGCATAGGCGGTGGCCTGGGCGCCCGCCGCTACCGCCATGGCAGCTACGGCGCGGGTCGACTGGCCGCCGGGCAGGACGCGGAGGTTCGACCGGACGTAGCCCTTGCTCGCCACCTTCTGGACCGCGTCGAGCGTGTCCTTGGTGAAGCGGTCCGCCGCAGGCGGCAGATTGCCTTCGCCGTCGCCGGTGCCGAGGCTGTCCGGGAACAGGTCGTCCGGAGTCGCATGCGACAGGTCGGTGCGCTGAAGGTAGCTGATCGCCAGTTCGCGGAAGATGTAGTCGATCACCGAGGTTGCCATCTTGATCGCGTCGTTGCCCTGGACGGGACCCGACGGCTCGA
>NZ_JCACHA010000849.1:0-8394 GCF_059503625.1 Skermanella sp. | reverse complement strand
GACCGGATCGACGATCAGCACGCCGTACATGCCCATCTCGAAATGGAGCACGGTGTTCTTGTGGCAGTGGTAGAGATAGGTTCCTGCCTGGTGCGGCATCCACTGGTAGGTATAGGCGCTCTTGACTTCGAACGAGGTATGGCCGACGCCGTCGTTATAGGAACTGGGCTCGATCCCGTGCCAGTGGATGGTATGGGTGTTCTTGGCCGGCTTCATCTCGCAGTGGACGACCTGCCCCTGCTTAACGCGGATCAGCTTGGACGGCCATTCCCTGTCTCCACCGCTGACGTCGGGGTCCTTGAACCCCCAGAACGGGATGACTTTTCCATCGGCCATTGTGACGCTGAAATCGGCGACCTGCCGGCGGATGAAGACGTTGCGGGCGACCTTGTCGGGTGTGGCCGGGCTGTCCGCGAAGGGATGGCAGCCGAACTCCTCGTACTCGGCGGGGTCCACGATGGGGCGGGAGATCAAAGGCATCGGTCGGTTCTCCTGAGGGGTCCGGCTGGCCGCCGTCATGCGCACGGCAGACGAGGCTCGGCGCCGGACCGCTGAATTGCTGATTGTGCTGAATGCGTGACCGGAGGGCAGCGCCGGTCAGAGCCCATCGATGTGCCAGTCCGTCACCAGACCCATCGGGTAGGAGCCGCCGGCCGCCGTCTGCGAGATCTCGTTGTGACAGTGCATGGGATAGCGCAGCGGGAACTTTTCCTGCTTCGGAGGCCACGCGCCGGGCGGTAGGTCCGGGGGAGCCGTGAAGGGGAGGAGGCAATCCTGGATCGTGCCCGACTCCATCTTCCAGACGTCGCGCTCGATCACATTGCTGCTGTAGGAGATGATGCCGGTAGCGCCCGTCGATTCCGACAGCATGAAGACGTGGTTGCCGTGGATATGCGGCGAGTGGCACGCCAGTCCGGCATTCAGGCAGCGCAGCAGCAGCGGTTCGCCGATCCTGCCGGTCGGGCAGGTGTCCTTGTCGTGGCAGGCATCGATCCCGCACAACCCGTTGAGGGTGAAATAGCGTGGACGGAAATCGTTGGCGAATTCGGACGCGGCGACGGCATCGATCTCGCCGTTGGCCGCACGCTGGCACCAGCGGGCGTCGATCTGGTTGAATATCCAGATCTTCTCGCGGGACTCATCCCAACGGTTGCCGGGAAACCGTGAACTGGCGCCGAAGCTGTTGAAGAGAGCCTTGATCGCCGGCGTGGCATCCACAGGATTGTACGGCATCTTGGCGCCGCTGGATTCCGAATCGTCTTCCGGCTCGACGACCAGAGCGCCGTGGAGACCCAGAACGCGGTTCACCGGGCTGAACTTCGGGTCGAGATAGAAATAGGTGCCTGCTTTGCCGACCGTGAATGCGATCGTCGCCGATCCTTTCGGCGCAATCGTTTCGATGGCGCTGCCGCTCATTCCCGGCACCTGAAAGCCGTGCGCATGGGAACTGAGGTTGGTCAGCCTGACGGTAAGCTTGCGGCCCTCGCGAACGCGCAGTACCGGCCCCGGAATCCGGGGGGGGGCGCACCGTTGATGCAGAAGGCGTACATGAAGACCGTGCTGCCGTCGATCAACTCGTAATCGACATCCTGGATCGTCAGATCCACCTCGACATCGCCGCCACCGATACCCGGTTCGGGATCGCCAGAGGTTACCTCATCGTCTTTCGCCAACACGAAAGGCGACAGCATGGTCGTTGCCGATGCGAAGGCGACAGCCGAAGCGCCGTAACGCAGCAAATGGCGTCTGCTCAATACAGTCATAACCGCTCCCCAAGAAGCGCGAGATGGCCCCGTCGGGGCTGTCTCCGCCAAAATCGAACCAACTGTCGGGAAGGTTCGGTCGGGAGCGCGGTGTGAAATCACGGTACTCGGACTTCGCCGAAACTTACAAGCATATTTTGGATCAGGTAACTACCGAGCTGGATCACTCATAAGTCAAGGAACCTGTACCGACCGGCCGATTTCAGGGGTAATCCTTCAGGAGCGGGAATAACGGCGCTTGGACGCCCGTCGTGAAAAAGTCGGGAAGGAGCGGTCGGTGCGGTTAACCGACGGAATACACGAAAGCAAACCAGCAGAAAATTCGATCGAAGGAAATGATCTTGGCATGGATGCCGGGTATCAGGGAGCCTTGCGCGATCGACCTGAACGCCGATCGGCCTCGATGCCGATCCATGACTTGGGAGTAATGTCGCGCGGAATACCCTGTCCTGTCATCAAGCCTTGCGTTGCAGGCGGACGGGCACCGAAGCCGTACCGGCCATCGGTCGGCAGGGCCGTGTCTGCTTGATCGCAGGCGGCATGGGAGCGGCGTCAGGATTCTCGCGCGTGGCGGCAGCCTGTTTCCCGCTGTTCCGGGAGCCGGCTTCGGCCGGTTCGGCGTCATCGAGGAACGCGGATTTCAGAATAGCAGAACTGGAGCGCATCAACTCGGCGATCTCGCGGGCTTCGGCGCTTCTCGCCAGTAGGTCTTCGACATATCGCCGGCCTTCGGCATCCAGTTCGCCGTCGACATAGGCCATTATCAGACCCTCATCGGGGAGCTCCGCTCCGGCGCTGTATACTTCTCCCCCGACGGTCAACTTCGGCATGAACTCTCTCCTGCGAGACAGGCATCTAAACTAGGTACCGGCAGCAGCTGTCCAGCCGGCATATGCGTACGTTCCAAGTCACTTACAAGCCGCCAGACCCACAACACCGATGTCGGCGACTTGTTCCAAAGTTCGTAAAGTTTTAGTAAAAAAACTTAATAACGCCAAACCTTCTTTCGGTATGCCTTGGGTAATCGCGACGGTCTGAGATTATTTTATACAACGGGTCTGTCCTCCCCTATCCATCACACTGTTATGACTGCGTCGTTCGCTCGATGCATCTCTTATGTAGACAACGATTGACGGGGCTACTTATTCCCTGGATTGGCTTAAATATCGGCGGGAGCCTTGCCGGCTGCCGTGTCGATCCGCTTTGCCAGAGCCAATCTGGCACGCGCCAGACGGCTCATGACAGTTCCGATCGGAATATCGAGGATCGCCGCCACTTCCCGATAGGGTAAGCCGATGATGCAGACCAGGATAAGTACGATGCGCTGTTCGTTCGACAGATAATGGAGTTCCCGGCAGGTGACTTCCAGAATGAGGCGGGCATCCACCATTCGTTCGCCGTCGTCGCCGAAAACGTCCGCCGCATCGTCAAGGGTCGTTTGGAAACGGGTCCTCGACGACTTTTTTTCGTCGCTCCAGCAATTCTGAATAATCCTGTATAGCCAGCTGTCGAGACGCGTTCCTGGCTTCCAGCGATGATCGAACGCCAGCGCGCGTTCGCAGGCATGCTGCACGAGATCGTCGGCATCCGCGGAAGAGCCAGCCAGACGAATGGCGAAGCTCCTGAGCCTTGGGTAGAGATGCACCAGGGCGCGGCGCATGGCTTCGTCGACCATTCGTTTAGCATCTCCGACCGCATGCCATCATAGCTATCAGAGACTAGACACCGGCAGGAGCTATAAATTCCCTCATATGCTTTTGGGGTATGGACCGGGGGAGATCTCGAGCTATGTGCCGCCGGTCCTGCAAGACCGGGTGCCGAAATGAACGGCGGCTATCTTCCAAGCCCCAACCCCATAGCCCCAACCCCATAAGTCTGCGCCCGGTGAGTGATCCGGCCCAGGGCCGGTCCCCGGCTCGACCGGATCCACCGGAGCGTCCTTTTCATCGTCTTCGCATGCCGGTGCTAACGCGCTTCGTTTCCGAAGCGGTGCTCGGCCGTGGAATCTTCGCCGACGCGGGCGCTGGAAGTGGAAAAGGCGTCGTAGGCGGGGTTGCCCAGGAAGGTCGGCATCAGGATGCCCGCGGCGACGGCGATCACGATTGCCGTCAGGGCGCCCAGCAGGAACATTTTCATCGGCTCTCCTAGTCTTGATCGTTTCACCCCCGGGAGCGCGTTGCGCGTGCCCCCGGGAGTGAACAGGTGTCTACCGGCCTTCGCGATCCCGTCCGGCCTTGTCGCGGATCTCGTCGCGTTCGCCCATTTCCTCGAACTTGCGTTCGGGGCTCTTGTCGGTGTCGCCCGATGCCTTGCCGGTCTTTTCGTCCAGAGCCTTCTCGATCTGGGCGGCGGCGTCGGAACTCTTGCCGGTACTCATGGCGTCCTCCCTCCTGTTCGATTGCCTGCCTGTTCGATTGCCTGCCTGTTCGATTGCCTGAACGCCTCGCGCTCGGGTCAGGGGAGCGGGGCATCCTGACGGATCAACCCCTCAGACCGCAGTTCCGCCCACATGTCGGGTGGAATTTTGTGGGCCAGCAGGTCCATGTTCTCGGCGATGCGCTTGGGGCTGCCCATGCCGGGGATGACCGACGCCACGGTCGGGTGGCCCAGCGGGAACTGAAGGGCCGCGGCCTGGAGCGGGACGCCGTGGCGGCGGCAGACCGCTTCGATCCGCCGGGTCTTGTCCAGGATTTCAGGAGAGGCGGGGGCGTAGTCGTAGTGGGCGCCCTCAACCGGGCCGGTCGCCAGGATGCCGGAGTTGTAGGGACCGCCCAGGACGATGCCGATGCCGCGCTTCTCGCAAAGCGGCATGAAGCTGTCCAGGCTTCCCTGGTCCAGCAGCGTGTAGCGGCCGGCCAGCAGGAAGCAGTCGAAATCGCCGGCTTCGGCGAAGCGCTGGCAGGCTTCCCACTCGTTCAGCCCGGCGCCGATCGCCTTGATGACACCTTCCTCGCGCAGCTTCAGCAAGGCGGGATAGGCGCCTTCCATGGCTTCCTTGTAGCGCTGCTCGTAGGCATCGCCTTGGTTGCGCCGGTCGGCGTCATGGATGAAGACGATATCGACCCGGTCGGTGCCAAGCCGCTGAAGGCTGTCGTCGAACGACCGCATCACGCCGTCGTAGCTATAGTCGATCCCCCGGCGGAACGGCGGCACGTCCATGAACAGGCCGGCTTCCGTCGGTTGCCCGCGCGCCGGGAACAGGCGCCAGCCGACCTTGGTTGACAGCACGATGTCCTCGCCGCGCACGCTCCGGAGCCAGCCGCCGACGCGATGCTCGCTCAGGCCATGCCCGTAGAGCGGAGCGGTATCCACATAGCGCACACCGGCCTTGTGGCTCGCCTCCAGCGCTTCCATGGCCGCCTTGTCGTCGATCGCGCGATACATGTTGCCGAGCGACGTGCCGCCGAAACCGAACACAGTCAGCGATACGTCGGTACGACCGAGTTTTCGTCTTTCGAGTTCCATGCCATCCTCCCTGAACAGTTGTTAACCAATCATGCGGCGGACCGATCCCAGGCGATCGGACCGCCCTATCGTGAAGCCTGACCGTCCGTCGCTCGAACTCCCGATCACCCTGCCGCCCCAGATCAACCTGCCGCCCCAGATCAACCTGCAGAAGGACCATCCAGCCATGCTCAAGACCCTCGACCCGCTGCTGAGCGGAGCCTTGCTCCAGATCCTTGCCGATATGGGGCACGGCGACGAGATCGTCATCGTCGATGCGAACTATCCGGCATCGGCCAATGCCAAACGTCTGGTAAGGCTGGATGGCATCACCGCGACGGCGGCATTGAAGGCGGTGGTTTCGCTGTTGCCGCTGGACGACTTCGTCGATGCGCCCGCCGCCGTCATGACGCCGGCAACCGGCCGTCCGCCCGTGCTGGACGAGTTTCAGGCGCTGATCGACGGCGCCGAAGGCAAGCCGATCCGGATGACGGAGATGGAGCGGTTCGCTTTCTACGAGCGTGCCCGCGGCGCCTACGCGATGATCGCAACGGGAGAACGGCGGCTTTACGGCAACATCATCCTGATGAAAGGGGTGATCAGGCCGGACGAGTGAGGCCGCGGCTGTTTACGGCTTTTTTTGGACAATAAAATGCATATCTAGATATGATGTATAGTCGCCGCAGGTATCACGGTCTTGTGATCTACAGGGCAGCCATACATCCGCAACTGCTCCAAATGCGTGTTTGTCGTGTTTTCGCCTGGGCGATAGCCTTACTCATCCAGACGGTGCCGTCCGGCGCCGTTCGCTCTTTGGATACTCTCAGAGGACGAACGCATGCAGGTCATCCTGGCCCAACCCCGAGGCTTCTGCGCCGGCGTCGAGCGGGCGATAGAGATCGTCGAGAGGGCCTTGACGCTTTATGGCCCCCCGATCTACGTCCGGCATGAAATCGTCCACAACGGCCACGTGGTCGAACGGCTGCGCGCCAAGGGCGTGACGTTCGTAGACGAGGTGGAGGAAGTGCCTCCCGGCAGCGTGACCATCTTCAGCGCCCACGGCGTTTCGCTGGCGGTGGACGAGGCCGCCAGGGCGCGGGGACTGAAGGTGATCGACGCGACCTGCACGCTGGTCGCCCGCGTCCACCTGGAAGGCGCGCGCTACGCCAGGCAGGGCAGGGACGTCGTCCTGATCGGCCACGCGGGACACGCCGAAGTGGAAGGCACCCTCGGCCGGCTGACCGGTCCCGTCCATCTCGTGGCCTCGGCCGAGGACGTGGCGGACCTGAAGGTGGAGCGGCCCGACCATGTCGCCTACATCACCCAGACCACGCTGAGCGTCGACGACACCCGCGGCATCATCGACGCGCTCAAGGCCCGGTTTCCGACGATCGTCGGTCCCGATACCGCCGATATCTGCTACGCCACCCAGAACCGCCAGCGCGCGGTGCTGGATCTGGCGACCAAGGTCGACCTGGTGCTGGTGGTCGGGGCGGCGAACAGCTCCAACTCCAACCGCCTGCGCGAGATCGCCGGGACGGCCGGCGTTCCGGCCTACCTGATCGAGGACGCCTCCGCGCTCGATCCCGGCTGGCTGGACGGCGTGTCGGCCGTCGGCGTCACTGCCGGGGCGTCCGCTCCGGAAGACCTCGTCCAGGAGGTCATCTCTTTGTTGAAACAGCGCGGCGGCGGGGTGCAAGTCAGCACCTTGCCCGGTATCGAGGAAGCGCTGCGTTTCCGCCTGCCGGTCGAACTCGAGCCGTCCGCCGCGTCCCAAGTCGCCATCCCTCCCGTTGCCGAGTGAGCTGAAATGGCCGTTCCCTTGCTTCAATCCGCCATGGTCGGCGCCTATGTCGTCGGCCGCCATCTGCGCGGAGTGAAACGCTACCCGCTGGTCCTGATGCTGGAACCCCTGTTCCGCTGCAATCTCGCCTGTGCCGGCTGCGGTAAGATCGATTATCCGGCACCGTTGCTGAACCGCCGTCTCAGCGTGGACGAATGCCTGGACGCCGCACGCGACTGCGGCGCTCCGGTCGTCTCGATCGCCGGCGGCGAACCGCTGCTCCACGCGGAAATGGCCCAGGTCGTCCAGGGCCTGATCAAGCAGCGGCGCTTCGTCTATCTGTGCACCAATGCGCTGCTGATGGAAAAGCGCATGGACCAGTACAAGCCCAGTCCATTCTTCACATGGTCGGTCCATCTGGACGGCAGCCGGGAAGAGCACGACGCGGCGGTGTGCCAGGGCGGCGTCTACGACCGCGCGGTCGCGGCGATCAAGGAAGCCAAGAAGCGGGGCTTCCGCGTCAACATCAATTGCACGCTGTTCGACGGCGCCGATCCGGAAAAGGTGTCGGACTTCTTCACCGAGGCGATGGCCGCCGGGATCGACGGCATCACCGTGTCGCCCGGCTACGCTTATGAGCGGGCGCCCGACCAGGCCCACTTCCTGAACCGCCAGCGCACCAAGCAGCTGTTCCGCGACATCTTCAAGCGGGGCGAGGGCAAGAAATGGCAGTTCAGCCAGTCGCCCCTGTTCCTGGACTTCCTGGCCGGCAACCAGACCTACCAGTGCAGCCCGTGGGGCAACCCGACCCGCAACATCTTCGGCTGGCAGCGCCCTTGCTACCTGCTGGGCGAGGGTTACGCCAAGACCTACCGCGAGCTGATGGACGGCACCGACTGGGACGCCTACGGCACCGGCAACTACGAGAAATGCGCCGATTGCATGGTCCACAGCGGCTACGAGGCGACGGCGGTGGCCGACACCATCCGCAACCCGCTGAAGGCGCTGTCGGTGGTCCGGAAGGGCATGAAGACCGACGGCGAGATGGCTCCGGACATCCCGCTCGACCGCCAGCGTCCCGCCGAATACGTCTTCTCCCGGCATGTGGAGCAGGCGATGGCGGAAGAGGACCGGGCATCGCCGAAGCGGCGGCGGGCTGGGGGATGAGGTAACCGTTCTAATATTCGGCCGCGTAAGGTTTATTTCGACGGCGCCGGCGGGATGCCCCACCCCCGCTGGCGCTCCGGCAGCCAGAGGCCGATGATCGTTGCGTAGGCCGGGTCAACGCGTACGTGAATATAGAAAATTTACAATAATATTCGAAGATGTTAACCGGTAGAGCGTTGCCACCGTAGGTCGGTCTAAAGCGAAGCGGCAGCCGACAAGCAGGCGCGTCTATGTCGG
>NZ_JCACHA010000848.1:0-8408 GCF_059503625.1 Skermanella sp. | reverse complement strand
GAAAGCTATACAGGTTTTTAGTCAAGTCAAGTTCTGGAGATATAGGCCCATGGCCCGAGTTACTGTCGAAGACTGCGTGACGCGAATCCCTAACCGGTTCGAACTTGTGATGATGGCCGCCCGGCGTGCGCGCGATCTCGTCGGCGGCGCCGAACTTTCACTCGACCGGGACAACGACAAGAGCACGGTCGTCGCCCTGCGCGAGATCGCCGAGCGCACCCTGCCGCTGGAAACCCTGCGCGAAGCGCTGGTCAAGGGGCACCAGCGGCAGGTCGATACCGACGAGCCGGACGAGGATGTCGCCGAACTGATGGCCGATGAGCAGGCATGGACCGACCTTCCCGGCCCCTCCGACGGGGACGAAACCGAGGTTGCGATATCCGACCTGGACCCCGAAGCCGACGATACCGGCGGCGATGACGGGATCGGGGAAGACGACGACGTTCTCACTCGAATGGATCGGGAGCCGGGAGCCAGCTTCGAGGGCGACGAGGGCAACCTCGTCGACCGCGACGTCAACGACCTGGGCAAAACATATGGTGGCGACGCGGAAGGCGTCAGCGACGCCATGGACGATCCCAACGACCGCTTCTACGACTGACCGTCTCAGGCGGATCGGCAAGACCGGTGGTGTCGCCGTCCGGCAGGGTAACGCTTAACCGGAGATGTCGGGCCTCTTCGGCCCGACATCTGAAAGCCTGCACCGGCTGCCTACCCTGTCTTGTTGGGTGGCTCGATACTCTGGCCGCCGATCCCGGCAACGCCGACGTCGCTTCCGGCTATGCCGGCTCCCGTCGATCCTGGATCGGCGCCGCCGCTGAGACCGCCCCGTCCCGACCCGGCGACGATCTTGGGCTTGGCAATCGGCTCCGGTTCCGTGTCGCGCTGCACCGGCTTCCCCTGCGCCGGCTTCCGTTGCGCCGTCTTCCGTTGCTCAGCCTTGACCGGGGGACCCGATGCCGCGTCACGTTCGTCCGACATAGCTACCCTCCCTTGCCATAAGTCTCCGCGCCGTGGAACGGCACGGAGACCGCTTCGGCACGATTTCCCGCCTGGGCCGATGGCGGCAGCAGGAAACGGTTATACGCCGCTACCACCGGCGATCACCGACGGCACCGTCTTGGCCCTGGAAAACGTTGCGGATGTCTGCCGGTCGCCTGCTTTCCATTGCCTCCGCCCGGCCCGTGGCGAGTTCGCCGCGGGATGCGCCGAAACCCCATGAAGCCGGCGCGACGATCCCTGCCATGCGATCCTGGTGAGCGGCGGCATCGAGCCTGTTTTCGAACCGGATCGACAGGTTGCCGAAGTCGAAGCAGTAGCGGCCTCTATTGCCCAGATCGAGCAGGTTGCGGGTGCGTTGCAGGAACCAGGCGTAATCGTCGGTCCAATAAGGCGATTTCAGCACGGGGCTTAAACTTACTTCGAATTCCTTGGCGCCTTTGGTGGCCTCGGCCAGCGGGTTGGCGATCTTGCTGGCGATCAGGCGGTCCCGCTCCCGCCGCATCCACTTCAGATGACACCAGAGAGTGTCGGCACGACCTCGCTGGCAGTCAGCTTCGTCCAAGCCATGGTCACCGACCAAAAGCTCCAGCATACGTTCGCACTCTTCTCCGATGATCATGATTTCCCGTTCGGTGTAGACCGAGCCGGCGTGGAATTCTTCGCTGAACAGGTCGATCGGGATATATCCGGACAAGGGATTCCGGCCGCTTTGCGGGTTCGCGTGATGAATCCTGAAGGCCCCGGTCTTCTTTCCCCGCCGGAATCCCGGATCGAGTTGGCCGGGCCGGCCCCTGTAACTGGGCGGCAGATTGAACGTCCCCATGACGTCTGCTCCTGTGACAACGTCGTTCGATACTACGGCGCGGCGTTCATCTTCAGGAAACCGCTTTCCGGATCACGGATGACACTCCCTTCCTCAAGGGCGTTCTGGACGACCTCGTAATCGGCCACCAGCACCTGGCCCCAGTCGTCGATCGTGACATGAGCTTCCGCTTCGTCGCTGAGCCTGACCGGCATCCCCTCGACCCCCACCAACTGTGCGATCGTTTCGGCTGCTTCGTCCTTCCGGGCTGTCTGATCCGTCATGATGTTCTCCACCTGAAATAGCAAATGCTCTTGTGCAACTTACGGGAGCGAGGACGGCCAACAGGCCCGGCGCCGGATTGTTTCACGTCAGTTACAGTGCCGGCATCGAAGCAGCGGACCGATCCGTTTTGAATAACCCGCAGAAAAGCCTGCCAATCCGGGCAAAAAGAGACATACCTGTACTGTCGTTATTGACCTTTTGGCGTGGTTGGAAAAAGAATTTCCGCTGCGAATGCGGCACCGGAACTCATTTCACGACGGGCATGTTGGGCGGGGCACCTTTCCGCAAAGCGATAGAGCACTGGAAAAACCATGGGAACCCTCGCAAAGCTTGGAGCGCACGACGCCCCCCGCATTACCTGGACGGAAGTACCTTCCCTCGGCATCAGCGTGCATGCCCGGACATGGAGTGGCGGTCCGCAGGCGCGCGGAAGCTCCCCTGTCGTCCTGGTGCACGGCCTGGGCCTGTCGAGCCGGTACATGATCCCTTTCGGCCAGCGGCTGGCGATGCTCGGATACGACGTGCTGGCGCCCGATCTGCCGGGCTTCGGACGCACCCCAGGCCCGCCGGATCGACATGGCCCGCCGGCCCGGACGTCCGCGAACAAACCGACCAATTGCTGGCGTGGATGGACGCCTGCGGCATTCGCCGGGCCGTGCTGTTCGGCAACTCGGTCGGTGTCCAGGTCATCGTGGAACTCGCGGCGCGTTTCCCCGACCGCGTCGATCGTCTCGTCCTCGCCGGCCCCACTCCCGACCCGCAATACCGGTCGCCGGGCAAGCAGTACTCGCGCGTCGTCATGAACATGCCGTTCGAGGCGCCGTCGCTGAACCCGCTCTTCCAGGTCGAATATGCGTCGGCGGGTATCCCCCGGATGGTCCAGCAGCTGCGCCGCACGGTCGACGATCCGATCGAGAACAGGCTGCCCTACGTCAAGGCCCCGGCGCTGGTCGTCCGTGGCCGGTACGACCAGACCATGTCGCAGCCCTGGGCCGAGGAATTCACCAGGCTGCTGCCGGATGCGAAGCTCGTGGTGGTCGAGCAGGCCGCGCACAACGTTCACTACACGGCCCCGCACGTGATGGTGCGGCTGATCGACAGCTTTCTTAAGGGCGGGCTGGATGGATCGGCTGCCGACGACGATCAGGTCGTCGTTCCGGGACCCGACCATGGCGAGGATCCGCTGGCTCCGGTGCAGCCGATTTCGACCCGGACCCGTGGGATCCTGGATTATCTGGCGGCAGCCACGTGCCTGACCCTTCCCCGCGCGATAGAGTGCGGCCCGCGGACGCGGCAGGTGCTCACGATGGCGGGAGCCTCGGGAACTGCGCTCAGCCTGTTCACCGATTATGAGTACGGCGCCGTCCGGAAGATCCCGATGACGGTTCGCGCCAATATCGATGCGTCCACCGGCGTGGAATTGCTGCTGGCGGCGGCGACGCGGCTACGTGACGAACCGGCCGCGGGCCGGTGGGCGGTAGCGGCGCTCGGAGCGCTCCATCTGTTCGCCGCGGCGGCCACGCGCAAACCGATGGGACCGGCGCACCTTGTACCGGTCCGGAGCCGCGCCCGCTCGCACAGCCGGAACATACCGGCGGGCGCTTCGGCGGCCATGCCGCGTCTCGGCGAGGTGCAGGCGTAGCACCTCCGCTCGGGACACTTTGTCCGGAGGCCCATGATCTTACGGACGCCCTGAGCAAGCCCACGGTGCGGATGGCCCGCGTCCGTCGGTCGTATGGACCTTGGTATCCGGGCTATCCGGCGTCTTGCCGCGCGGCGGCAAGGCGCCGGGCGAGCGACAGGGCGTCGAAGGGAGCGCGGACGCGGGCGTCGTTGTCGAAATAGACGAATGCGGTGCGGGCTCCCTCGGCGCTCCAGCCGCGAACCCGGCCGGCCCATTCGTCGAGGTCGGCTTCCGTATAGCCGCTGGCATACAGCTCTTCGGCCCCGTGCAGCCGCGCATAGGCGAAGTCCGTGGTCGGCGTATCGAACCGGGGCCAGCCCGGCGCGTCCGAACTGACGAGAGCCACCCGCCGCTCCCGGAGCAGATCGAAGAAATCCTGCGTCTGGAAGCTGAGGTTGCGAACTTCAAGGGCGTGCCGAAGGGGACCCTCCACGATCGCCTCGGTCCAGGACCGCCCCTCGACGATGCCCGTATATCCGCGGGCGAGCCTCGCGGCGCTTGCCATGTCGGCAGGCAGGCGGTCGAGAAAGCGCGCCAGCCGGTCGCGGTCGAAGCGCGTGCGTTCGGGCAACTGCCACAGGAATGGGCCGAGCTTCTCGCCCAGCAGCAGCACGCCGGAAGCCAGGAAATTGGCGAGCGCCGCATCGATGTCGCCCAACTGCTTCCGGTGCGTGATGAAGCGGCTGCCCTTGACGGCGAAGACGAAACCTTGCGGCGTTTCCGCGTGCCAGCGCCGGAAGGTTTCCAGGCTCTGGAGCCGGTAGAAGGTGGCGTTGATCTCCACCGAGTTGAACCGCCGCCCGATATAGTCCAGTTCCAGCCGATGCTTCAGGCCGGGCGGGTAGAAGACGGCGCGCCAGCTCGGGTAAGTCCAGCCCGAGGTTCCGATGCGGACGGCATCCAACATGCTCTCTGATCTCCTCGCAATTCCTCGCCGATTGATCTGTTGCCCGACCGACAACCAGTTTCCGGGCAATAGATCTGGGGGACCGATCTGATGGGCGTTCAGCGCAAGGTAGCTGCGGTGGCGGCAGGGGTGGCGACGTTTGCCGCATTGAACTGGGTCGCGGCGCAAGCCTCCCGGCGGCAGCGTTATGCCGGAGCGCGGCTGGGGCGCCTGGAAAGCCGCTGGTATCGGGTTCATGGGCTGCGAATGCATGCGCTGGCGTCGACCGGCCGGCCACGGTGGCGGGAGGCGCCGGTCGTGCTGGTCCACGGGCTCGGCGTCTCCAGCCGCTATATGGTCCCGGTCGCCCGGCATCTTGCCCCCGACCTCCAGGTTTTCGCGCCCGACCTGCCGGGCTTCGGGCTGAGCGACAAGCCGGGCACCGTCCTAACCATACGGCAACTGGCCGATGCGCTGGCCGCCTGGATGAATGCCGCCGGACTGGAGCGCGCGATGTTCATAGGCAACTCGCTGGGGTGCGAGATCCTGGCCGAACTGGCGCTGCGCCACCCGGAGCGGGTGGTATCCCTGGTCCTTCAGGGGCCGACGCCGGAGCCGGCGGCGCGCACCGCATCCCAGCAGATCTGGCGCTATATCGTGACCGGCCAGTACGAGCGCTCACCGCTGAGCTGGGTATCGGCGTCCGACTACATGATCTGCGGCGTCCGGCGCTTCGTCCGGACGTTTCGCTACATGCTGGAGGACCGGATCGAGGACAAGCTGCCGAAGGTCCGGCATCCCTGCCTGGTCGTCCGGGGGACCCGCGACCGCATCGTTTCGCAGGAATGGGCGGAGGAAGCCGCCCGCCTGCTGCCCAACGGCCGGCTGTCGATCGTCCCAGGAGCGGCGCACGCCATCAACTTCTCGTACCCGCGCGAGTTCAGGAGGGCGATCCTGCCGTTCCTGGTGGACTCGACCTCCAGGCCGGCGGCGATGACCGCCGCCCCTGCGATGCGTGAGGGCGTCCTGCATCAGGGCTGAGCCGCCGCGGCGGCGGCAAGCCGGTGCGGCCGGATCATCCCGGACGCCTGGACAGGGCCGCTTGCTGGATCGCATTCCTGAGCAGCAGCCCGGCGCCCGCCACGAGGGCCGCCGTCAGCAGCGGCCTCTTCGTTGCCTGTACATACAGGCTGCTGCCCCTGCGAAGATGCGGCTCATGCGTTCCACGCTCATGCCCGCCATAGCCCGGCTCGAACAGGGCGCGGGACCGCGATCCGCCCGATACGCGGTCGCGCGATTGATGGGACGAGTACATGATCCGCTCCATGATCTTGTCCATCATGCGCGGGGCGGCCGAACCGAGCACCGCCGCAACCTTCGCCTGCGAACCGACATACATGTCCCGCTTCGGATGCCGCGCACACCAGAGGATCGCATCGGCGACGGCTTCCGGCACATACACCATCCCCCTGTGCACCGGCTGCATCGGCATGTAGTTGCCGGCATGCTCGTTGTAGGGCGTATCGATACGTCCCGGATGGATCAGCGAGACCGAAACCGGAAGCCCGTCATGCTCCGCCTCCATCCGCAAGGTGTCGGTGAACCCGTGGACGGCGAACTTGGCGGAGGAATACGTGCCCTGGACCGCTGTCGCGCGGTCACCGAAGAAGCTGCCGACATTGACGATGGCGCCCGGCTCGCCCCGGCCCCGGTAATGCCGAAGGGCGGCAACCGATCCGTACACGACTCCCCAGTAGACCGTGTCGAACATGCGGTGCCAGTCCGCCACCGGGACGTCCCAGGTCCTTCCGAAGATCGAGATCCCGGCGTTGTTGACCCATGTGTCGAACCGTCCGAAGTCGCGCAGCACAGTCTCGGCGGCGCGGTCGACGTCTTCTTTGGACCCGACGTCACAGACGATGAAGGCCGCCTGTCCTCCATGACGACGGATGTCATCGACGAGGTGCCGCAATGCGTCCTCGTTCCGCGCCAGTGCAACGACCTTTGCCCCCTGCCGCGCAGCCATCTTGGCGGTGACAAGCCCGATTCCACTGCTCGCTCCGGTGATCACGATCACCTGCTGACCGATAGGCTTCAACGCCAGGGACATGGTGGATTCCTTCAAGCGACGGAGGGAGCGAGGGCCGCGGGATCGCGCTTTCCCAAAACGTACTCCGAGCGAAGAGTGGAACCCCTGGTTGGTCGTCCTGTTGAGCCGGCGCCAACTGCCCTGCGGGGGCGCCGGCATGCGTTGTTTCCCGACGTTTCCCTGCGTGCATTATTCAAGGAGAACCGAGATGACCACGAACGATGAAGGCAAGACGGTCGTGCCCGAAATAAAGGACCGCACCCAGAATCAGCCTTCCCAGGGATCGGGCACGGGTAGCGGCAGCGCCAAGCCGGTGTTCCGGGAGCCCGGCCAGAATGTGAAGCAAAGCGAAATCGACGCGACCAAGGCAGCGAAGGAACGGATGAAGGCGGATCAGCCGGGCGGCGAGGGTCAGTCCTGATCCGGCTTCAGGCGGCGCCGTCGTCCTTGGCGTGGCGACGCTCCCCCGTGTAAGGAAATCGCGTGAGGGAAGCTCCGCTACGACGGCGTCGCCATGCTGGCGCCGTTTTCCTCCGTCGTAGCGGACACGGGCGTGGTGAGGGAGAGCGGGCGGTCTCGTTCAGGGCTTCGACAGCCGGTCAGCTCGTGCCGGGCTGAGTCGCGTCATCGGCCTTCTCGGCGCGCTCGATAAGTTCCTTGACCGTGAGACCCGCCGGGGTCGAGCCCTGGAGCGAGCCGTCGCCCGGCGTGCGGTCCATGTCCAGCCTTTCGTCGCCGGGCAAAGGATCGCTCCCGGTGTTCTCCTCCCGCACTGCGCCTGTGGGCTGCGATGTGGTTGCAGGGCGGCCGGCTCCGCCATCGTCCGGCTTGTCGGCAGCTTGGTCGTTATCCTGGGCCATCGTGTCTTCTCCATGTATAGGGCAACCGGCTCGCCACCCCGGCCGGCCGCAGTCGGCGGTTATGAATGCTCGACGATCCTGGCCTGCTTATCGTGGCTTTCGCTGTGCCGCCAATCTTCCGGATGGTGGCGAAAGCCGGTCTTTTCACCGCTGCTTCCGGTGTGCTCGACGAAGCGGTCGGCGACGGCTCCGGTGGCAAAGGCGTAGACGGCCTTGTGCAACAGATCGATGACCTGCTCGTCTCGGGGCCAGGTCCAGGGCGGCGCGCCGACGCCTGTGGCGTTCTCCAGCGTCTGATCATTGATAAGCCTGAGATTCATGAAGATGAAGGAGCCTACGGGTCCGCGGATGCCGTGATGCGCCATGAAAGCGCGCACCGCACCCAACGCGATGCCCTGGCCCCAGTGCATGGCCCAGTTCATGCCGAGCCGTTCATCGTCGGGCTTGGATGGCAGCCGCAGCAGATGCTCCAGGGTATGGGCCGGCACGAAAGAGTTCGGCCGCTTGGTGACGGTTTGCTCGAGCTTTTCGGCTACGGTCATGGCTGCGACACCGGCCGCACCAGCCAGAAGACCATATAACAGGATGCTTCCCAGGCTTTGCGCATCGCGTCCCTTCCCTACAGGGGCGGCGTCGCTCGATCGGTCGTAGTACAGGTCTGTGGACATCACGGAGCCTTCCATCGGTAGACCCGGAGATCGGGGTTCGATCGCAGGAACCGGACCGCCGGGCAATGGTTCCTGCCGATGTCATGCCTTGCACCGGATCGAAAATCCCGATGCAGGGTCTTTACAGGGAGA
>NZ_JCACHA010000847.1:0-8453 GCF_059503625.1 Skermanella sp. | reverse complement strand
TCTCCCTCAAAAATTTAAATGCCGAAGATTGCTACGGTATTCAGGACAATCAGAGCATGTACCCAATGTTTACGATCGACAGTAAGTTCAGCATCTCGACTCGGTCGCATCTGGCATTGCTGGCGCTTTGTCTGATGCTTCCGGTTTTCGTATTTGTGACACTATTGTTAAACCAGCAGTTAAAGCTCGAACGATCCAGGATCGAGCAGGATCTGCTGAAGGAGTCGCTGTCGATAACGGCCACGATCGAGCGCGATCTGCGCGGCGTCATGTCGATGCTGGAAACCCTGGCGCAGATGCCGGCCCTTCAGCAGGGGGATTTCGAAACCTTTCATCAGCAGGCCAGCCAGATCACGTCACGCTACGGAGTTGGCATCCTCCTGAACGACCTGTCCGGGCAGCAGCGGCTCAACACCCGGGTTCCCTGGAATACGCCGCTGCCGTCCATCACCGGCACCGACGCGATGGAGGCGGTCCTAGCGATGGGAGCGCCCTATGTGACCGACCGGGTAACCGGAGCCATCTCCCGGAAGGAGCTTGTCGGAGTCGTCGTCCCGGTGATGCACGGCGACGAAGTGACCCATCTGCTGACCGCCAGTCTCGGGCTGGAGAGGATACGCGATATCCTGAAACAGGCCGGCGTCCACGACGGCAGGACCGCGACCGTCGTGGACCGCAAAGGCAAGGTCCTCGCGGTCATGCCCGAGAACGGCCAAGTCGACGCCGCGTCGTGGGACTGGATCGGCAAGGCCGCCGCACGGGAGGGCGTCGCGGCAGCCACCTACGGTCCCGGAGACTTTCGGCTGACTTCCGGCTACAGCAAGTCCGAGATGACCGGCTGGTCGACCATCGTGAGCCAGCCCGGAGACGAGATCGACGGCAAGCTGGCGCACGACCTGTGGTCCTTCATCCTGGTGGGAACGGCGTTTCTGGTCCTGTCGGGCCTGCTGGCCGCCGCGCTGGGCCTGCGGATAGCCGGGGCGGCCAGAGCCCTGACGACGGCCGGGCGGGCGCTGCAATCCGGCGGCTCCGTACCGCCGGTGCGCACCAGCTGGCGCGAAGCCAACGAGGTCGGTCTGGCGCTGACCACCGCCTTTAAGCGGTTGAGCGAGAAATCGGCGGCGCTTCGGACGGTGGAGGAACAGTATAGGACGCTGTCGCGCAGTTCGCCGGTCGGCATCTTCCGCACCGATGCCGAAGGCCGCTGCACCTGCGTCAATGAGCGCTGGTGCGAGATCGCGGGCGCCCGGCCGGAGCAGGCGCTTGGGAACGGCTGGAGCGATTTCCTGCATCCAGACGACTACTCACGGGTATTCGCGGAGTGGCGGCGGAGTGCGGTCGAGAACCGGCCGTTCCGGCTGGAATACCGCTTCCGGACCCCCTCGGGCGCAATCACATGGGTACTCGGCGAAGCCTTGATCGAGCGGGACGGCGACGGGAACATCACCGGATATATCGGCACCATAACCGACATATCCGAGAACAAACTGCTGGAACGGCAACTGCTCGATGCCGAACAGCAACTGGTTCGCGCCATGGCGGCGGGCCGCATGTTCGCCTTCGAATGGGATGCCCTGACCGATACCGTCCGCAGAAGCGAGTCCTGCGGGACGATCCTGGGCCTGGACGACAACCCGCAGACCGATACCGGCAGGAATTACATCGGACATATCCATCCGCAAGACCGCGAGCGCTTCGCCGGGACCGTTGCGGCGTTGAATCCGGACCGTCCTAATTACGTGACGTCCTATCGTTATACCCGTCCGGACGGCGTGGTGGCGTGGCTGGAGGAATCGGCCGCCGGCGTCTTCAACGGCAGCGGCCGGCTGACCGGCCTCACCGGCATAACCGCCGACGTGACCGCCCGCGTTGCCGCCGAGGCGATCCTTCGCGACAGCAACGCCGCCCTGGAAGCGCGCGTTGCCGAAAGGACCCGCGCGCTGACCGATGCGGCGCGGGAGCTTTCCGCCGAGATCCGCAGGCGGGAACAGACTCAGGCGGTACTGCTTCAATCGCAGAAGCTGGAAGCGCTGGGACAGCTCGTCAGCGGCGTTTCCCACGATTTCAACAATGTGCTGGCAGTGATCCAGAGCAGCTACAGTCTGCTGAGACGCCAGACCGGCGGCATGGACCGGACCAAGATCCTCGACATGGCCGAGCAGGCCGTCGAGCGTGCGACCGGGCTGATCCACCATATGATGGCCTTCGCCCGGCGGGAGGAGGCGCACCCGCGCAGGGTCGATCTGGCGGCGGTGCTGCGGGAAAGCGAGGACATGATCTGCCACACCGCCGGCAGCGGCGTCAGGTGCGTGTTCGATATCCAGGCCGAGCTGTGGCCTTCGGTCGTCGATCCGTCCCGGCTGAGCGCGGTGCTTCTCAATCTGGCGGCCAACGCCCGCGACGCCATGCCGGACGGCGGCGAGCTGGAGATTTCGGCGCGCAACCAGCCCAAGGACGAGGGTCCGGAAAACGGCGGCTGGATCGTCATCGCCGTCAAGGATACCGGAGCGGGCATGACGCCCGAGGTGGTCGCCCGAGCATCGGAACCGTTCTTCACCACCAAGCCGCCCGGCAAGGGCACCGGCCTGGGGCTGGCTTCGGCCCATGACTTCGTCAGCCAGGCCGGCGGGACCATCCGCATCCGCAGCGCGGTCGGCGCAGGAACGACGATCGAACTGCACCTGCCCCGCGCGGCGATCTCGGCACCGGAGGAGGAGTTGCCGCTGAGTGCCGAACTGGCGAGGCTGGGCGGCAATGCTACGATCCTGCTGGTCGACGACGACGAGAACCTGCGGACGCTCGCAGCACAGCTGCTTCGGGATTTCGGCTACGCCGTGATCGAGGCGCAAA
The DNA here is from genome assembly GCF_059503625.1 of Skermanella sp. NCBI lineage: Bacteria > Pseudomonadati > Pseudomonadota > Alphaproteobacteria > Rhodospirillales > Azospirillaceae > Skermanella > Skermanella sp. The sequence continues at coordinate 5,603 of NZ_JCACHA010000847.1, read as the reverse complement.
GCGCCGAAACGGCGGCGGCGCTGGCTCACATCTCGGAAAGGCTGGATCTGGTGATTGCCGACATCAGAATGCCGGGAGCGTCCGGGACGGTGCTGACCAGCCGCCTTCGGCTCGACCGCCCCGGCCTGCCTGCCCTGTTCATCAGCGGTCATGAGCAGGACCCCGGATTGGAAGGAGAGCGGCTGCTCAGAAAACCGTTCGGCAGAGCGCAGCTCGCCGAAGCGGTCCTCGAGCGGCTTGGACGCCTTCCCAAGCCCGCCGCAGCGTCCGCCCCGGCGCCGGACAAGCTGCGCGACCGTTTGAGGAACCCAGGGCTGCGCGACGCCTACGACCGCTGGCAGGCGCTTCGGAACGCCGGCGGCGGGCTGCCGGACTGCGGCCTGTTTCCGAGCGACGATACGACCATGAAGGACAACAGTTTCATGGTCGAGCCGGACGGCACCGGCGCATACCGGTATGTCCGTTTCGGCGACGCACTGGCCGAGAGGCTTGGCCGTTCGCTGCTGGGCGAGCAGGCCAGCGACGACGGCGACGACCTGGGATCGGCCGGCGCATCGTACCGCCGCTGCCGGGAAACCGGTTTGCCATCCTACGAATACGCCCGCTACTCTCTGGCCGACGAGGTGCCTCTGCTGTTCGAACGGCTGCTGCTGCCCCTGTCCGACGACGGCAAGCGGGTGACGCACCTGCTCGGCGTCACGTTCTTCACGGAGCTTCCCAAGCTCACGGAACTTCCCAAGCTCGACCTGCAACCGCGGATTTGATCATGGACCAGGCATCTCCGGTCACGTTCGACATGAACGGATTGTCCGAAGCGGTGGAGCGGTTGCCGAAGGACGCCGTCGATGCCCTGCCGTTCGGCGCCATCAAGCTCGACGAGGCCGGACTGGTGACCTTCTACAGCGCCGCCGAGGCGAAGCTGTCGGGATACGGATCGCGGCGGCCGGTGCTCGGCATGTCGTTCTTCGTGGATGTCGCGCCCTGCATGAACACGCCCGCCTTCAGCGGGCGGATCGAAAAAGCCAGGGCCGCCGGGAAGTACGATCTGGAATTCGGCTGGATCGGAGACTTCTCCGACCGCTCGCGGGAGCTTAGGGTCAGGATCCAGCCGGCGTCGGACGGCGGCTGCTGGATCTTCATCCAGCGAGAGTGATACCAGGAGCCGAAGAGTTCGACCGGCGGCCGGCAAGTGTTGGGCCGCGGGTCCGCCGGCATCGGTCCGATGGCGCTACCCGGTTCAGGTACTCTCCCGCTCGATCACTTCGAAGCCGACATCCAGCACCTTTTCCGGCCCCGCCCGGCCTTCCATCCGGGCCAGCATGGCATCGGCTGCGATGCGGCCGATGCCGCGGCGGTCGATCCGGACCGTGGTCAGCGCCGGGAAGGTGTAGGGGGAGAAATCCAGGTCGCCGAAGCCCATGACGGCGACATCGCCGGGAACCGACATCCCGCGCGACTGCGCTTCGGCCAGGACGCCCTGGGCCAGCGCATCGGAATTGCAGAAGACGGCGTCGGGACGGTGGCCTTCGTCCAGCAGGCGGGCCATCTGCTGCCGGCCGGTCCGCAGGCTGCCGGGCGCCGGGACGGCTATGGTCGGCACGTCCTCGATGCCATGCCCGGCAAGGGAGGACAGGAACCCCTTGCGGCGCTGCATCGCGCGGTCGTCGTCGCCGCCGATCATGGCGAGGCGGCGGTAACCCTTGGCGACCAGATAGTCGCCGACCGCCTCCCCTACCCGCTCGTGGGAAAACCCGACGAGCATGTCTATCGGCGTCGGGGTGTAGTCCCAGATCTCGACCACCGGGATCTTGGCGGCCAGAAGCTTCCGGCGGGTCGAGGCGGAGTGGACGATCCCGGTCAGCAGGATGCCGTCGGGGCGGCGGCTCAGGATCGCTTCCAGCAGGTCGTCCTCGCGCGCGGCCGGGTAGCCGGACAGGCCGAGCAGCACCTGATATCCGGCTTCGCCCAGGCGGTCGGTCAGCGCTTCCATCGTTTCGGCGAACATCGAGCTTGCGATGGTCGGGAACAGCGCCGCGACCAGCCGGCTGCGCTTGGAGGCGAGACCGCCGGCCAGCATGTTGGGAACGTAGCCGGTGCGCGCGATGGCCTCGCGCACGACCTCCATCGTGTCGGGCGTGACCAGTTCCGGGCGGTTGAGCACGCGGGAAACGGTGATCGGCGACACGCCCGCCAGCTTCGCGACATCGCTCAACGTGACGCTGCCGGACGAGCGGCTGGAGGGGGTGGAGCGGGACACGGGGAAAGCCTGCTTCAAGAGAATGAGCCGAAGCTCGCGTTAGCGCTGACATTAACAGCGGGCGTGACGCATTCCAAGTTTTTAGGCGGCGCTGCCGCCGTGATGACAGCGCCACCAGAACAATCGGAACGTGACGTCAGTCGAGGCTGACGCCGGACGCCTTGACCACCTCGGCCCACTTCTTGCGCTCGACCGCGATATGCTGCGTGAACTCTTCGGGTGTGTTGCCGACGGGGGTGGCGCCCATGCCCTGCATGCGCTGCTGGATATGGGGCAGCTTCATGATGCGCTGGACTTCGGCGCTGACCTTCTCGACGATCTCCTTCGGCGTGCCGCCCGGAGCGAACAGGCCGTGCCAGGAGGTCGCCTCGAAGCCGGGCAGGAATTCGGCCATGGCGGGAACGTCGGGCAGAAGCGGCGCCCGGGTCAGGCTGGTCACCGCCAGCGCCCGCACCTTGCCGGCCTTGGCCTGCTGGGCCGCGGTCGGAATGTTGTCGAAGACCATGTCGACGTGGCCAGCCACGACATCCATGATCGACTGCCCGCTGCCCTTGTAGGGCACATGGGTCATCTTGGTGCCGGTCCGGGTCGAGAACAGCTCGGCACCCAGATGGGGCGAGGTGCCGGGTCCGGAGGACGCGTAGGTGTGGACCTCCGGCTCCTTCTTCAGCAGTTCGACCAGTTCGGGGACGGTGTTGGCCGGGATCGACGGGTTGACCACCAGCACGTTGGGCAGGGTGGCGATCAGCGAAACCGGAGCGAAGCCCTTGTCGGCGTCGAACGGCAGCTTCTTGTAGAGCGACGGGTTGATCGCGTGGGTGCTGACGGTGCCCATGCCCAGCGTGTAGCCGTCCGGCTGGGCATTCGCCACGGCGGCGGCGCCGAGGTTGCCGCCCGCTCCGGGCTTGTTCTCGACCAGGAAACGCTGGCCCAGCGCCTTGTCCAGCTCGTCGCCGACCATGCGGGCGAAGGCGTCGGTGTTGCCGCCCGCCGTGAAGGGGACGATGATCGTCACCGGCTTGTTCGGGTAGCCGGCGGCCTGGGCATCGGCCCGGCCCGGCAGGGCGGCGACGGTGGCGAACAGCAGGGCGGTCAGGGCGCCCGGAACCGTGCGCAGCAGGGTTCTTCTCAACATGGCATTTCCTCCGGTTTCGTCTTTTTTGGAAACTTCGTTCTGGGGAATACGGTTCTGGGAGATATCAGCGGTTGTTGGCCTTGCGCCAAGCCGCGAAGTCTTCGCGGGTCCGTTCCTCCGTCGCCGGGTAGAGGCCGAGGATCGAGCGGCCTTCCATGACCTTCTCGGTCACGAAATCCTCGAACGCGGTCATCTCCACCGCCTCATCGGCGATTTCGTCGGCGATATCGGCCGGAATGACGATGACGCCCTCGCCGTCGCCGACGATCACGTCGCCTGGAAAGACCGGCGCGTCGCCGCAGCCGATCGGAACGTCGATGTCGATCGCCTGATGCTGGGTCAGGTTGGTCGGAGCCGAGGGCCGGTTATGATAGGCCGGGATGTCCAGCCCGGCGATTTCCGGAGAATCCCGGAAGCCGCCGTCGGTGACGATGCCGGCGACGCCGCGCTTCATCAGGCGGGTGACCAGGATCGATCCGGCCGACGCGGCCCGTGCGTTCTTCCGGCTGTCGATGACGAGAACCGCCCCTTCCGGGCACTCCTCCACCGCCTTCCGCTGCGGATGGGCACGGTCGAGGAACACGCCGATCGTGTTGAGGTCCTCGCGCGCCGGGATGTAGCGCAGCGTATAGGCTTCGCCGACCATCGGAGCACCGCCGGGGTTCAGCGGATGGACGTCCTGGATCATCTGGTTGCGCAGGCCCCGCTTGAAGAGTGCCGTCGCCAATGTCGCGGTGCTGACCGTCTTCAGCTTCTCGCGCGTTTCCGCCTTCAGTCTTTTCATTGTCACCGGTTCCAAGTTTCTCATCGGCCCAGGTGCGGCAAGCGAGCCTGGACAGCTATGACAGCGCTCCCATAAGCAATGATAGCGATGTCATGATGATTTTGGAAGAGGTTTTCGGCCAATGCCTCATGATTCGCGAGAGACGGGCGGGATCGGGATCTAGGCTTCGTCCTGCATCTTGCCGAAGACGCTGGACTGGCGCTGGTAGAGGCTGGCGGCGTCTGCGTGGAAGCGTCCGCATTCGTTGCGGGGCACCAGGGGGAGGATGCGCAGCGTCGTCAGCATCAGCATGGGGTCGCCGGCCGGACCGGACCACCCGCTCCACAGGTCGCAGACCGGCTGCCAGCCGTCGAGCAGCCAGCGCAGGCGCTCGACCGCGTGCTTGAAGCGCTGGCTGCGCGCTTCCCAGTCCTTCAGGAAAGCGCCGGGCTCGGACATTTCGCGGTCGATCTCCCGGATCAGGTCTTCGCCGATCGCCACGGTAAGCCGCGCCACCTCGGCCGCCAGCGCCGCCCCCTCGCCCGTGTCGGCTCCGGGCCGCGCGGCGAAATCGCGTACCCTGCCGAACAGGGATCTCAGCTCCCCCGGGTTCGCCCTTGCGTCGGTCCCGACAGGAAGCGCCAGGGAGGCCATCTTCTGCACCCGGTCGAACGCCGTGTCGGCATCGGTGGCGAGCACCCCGGCGGCGGCGGCGGACTGGAGGGCGGCACGGGCGGCCGCCTTCCCGGCGGGAGTGCCGAGCAGCGCCGGGGTCATCGGCGATCCGTCGGCGGCCGGACCGAAATCGGGCAGCAGGCGCCGGAGGATCTGGAGGGCGGTGGCGGAGGATACCTGCGCCCGCTCCACCAGCAGCTCGTCGGCGGCTTCCAGCATCTCCTCCCCCGCCAGACCGCTGCGGGCGACGCGGTATGCCGCGATCTGGAGACGTTCCGGCGTCACGGCATTGGTGGTCAGCACCTCCGCATGCAGGGTCAGGTCGTGGAGGTTGAGGCGCAGGATATCGGGGATGGCCCGCCAGGGCAGGACATAGACGCCGCGCCCGCCGGAGAATCCGTAGACGAGCGCCTCAAGTTCGCCCTGAGCGTTCTTCCGGATGCGGGCATTGGCGAGTTCCGGCTTCTGGAAGGGGACCGTGGCGCCGCGCTCCTCGAAGGTTGCCGGTGCGTAGTCTCCCGAAAGGCGGGTCGTGAGCGGCGTCGCGATCTCTGTCATGTCGGGAGGTCTTTCGGGGCTGCGGGTCCTGGCGCTGGCATCGCGCCGATGATGCGCCGAAGTTGCTGAAAAAATCGTTCGTCCGCCGGCTCAGGCTTCACGGACGGGGGAACAGCAGGAGCGGACGATCTCGGACAGGAAGGCTTCCCGCGTCCGGGGAGGCGGCCGGCCGGTCGCGTCGGAGAAGGCGGCCTGAAGGAAGGAGAGCACGTCTT
>NZ_JCACHA010000846.1:0-8458 GCF_059503625.1 Skermanella sp. | reverse complement strand
AGTCCTCACGTCAGCCTCCGCCAGGAGGTACCCGGATCAAGTCCGGGTATGACGGTAGAGTGGAGAGGAACGCCTACGTGACGCGCAGGAGCGCTTTGAATTAGCGCCTGTGAGATCAAGTCTTGGCACGACGGTTTGGGGCAGGACTGCCAGCTATATGGCGGGTCACCCCACCCGACGTCGCCGGCACCCCTAAAGCAAGAACACGCTCGCCAGTCCCAGGAAGACGAAGAAGCCCAGCACGTCCGTCGTCGTGGTCAGGAATGGTCCCGCCGCCACCGCCGGATCGACCCCGAACCGGTTGAGCGTCAGCGGGATCAGCGTTCCCGCCAGCCCGGCCCAGATCATGTTGAACATCATGGCGCTCGCCAGCACGGCCCCCAGGCCCCAGTCGCCGAACCACAGGGTCGCGATGGTGCCCATGACGGTGGCGAAGACGACGCCGTTCATCACTCCGACCACGATCTCCTTGCCGACCACCCGCCACGTCCCGCCGCCCGTCAGGTCTCGCGCCGCCAGGGCACGCACCATGACGGTGACCACCTGCATCCCGGCATTGCCGCCCATGGCGGCCACGATCGGCATCAGGATCGCCAGCGCCACGATCTCGGCGATGGCGCCTTCGAACCGGGAGATCACCAGCGACGCCAGGATCGTGTTGACCAGCGTGACCAGAAGCCAGCTCTGGCGCCGCCGCGCCGTCCGTAGCGGCGACGCGAAGATGTCGCGCTCGCCCGTGCGGGCGAGGCCGAGCATGTCCTCCTCCGCCTCCTCGTCGATCACGTCCACGATGTCGTCGACGGTGATGGCCCCGATCAGGCGCTGGGCGTCGTCCACGACCGGGACGGTGACCAGATCGTTGCGCCGGAAGATGTCGGCCACCTGCTCCTGGTCCATGGTGGCAGGCACGCTGAGGCCCCGGTCGTCCATGATGTCCCGGATGCGGGTCTCGCGCGGGTTGCGCAGCACCCGGCTGGTCGGCACCGTCCCGGCGGGACGATGGGCGGGATCGACCACGAACAGGTCGTAGAAATCGTCGGGCAGGCCATGGCTGCGGCGCAGGAAGTCGATCGTCTCGCCTACCGTCCAGAAGCCCGGCACCGCGACCACGTCGCGCTGCATCAGGCGGCCGGCGCTCGATTCCGGATACGACAACCCCTGTTCCAGGATCGCGCGGAAAGCAGCCGGCATCGCCTGCATGACCGCGATGCGGCGGTCGTCGTCCAGCGTCTCGATCAGGTACAGCGCGTCGTCGCTTTCCAGCTTGGCGATGGCCGCCGCAAGGTCGGCTGTGCTGAACTGCTCGACCACGTCCAGCCGCACGCTGTCGTCCAGTTCGGTCAGGACGGTCGGGTCGAAGCTGTCGTGGATGGCGCGGACCAGCGCCGCGCGCTCCCGTCTGTCGAGCGGTTCCAGCAGGTTGGCCAGATCGGCATAGCCGAGCGGCGTCACCAGATCCCGCACGCGGTCGGGCTGGCCCCGGTCGAGGGCATCGCGCACCTCGTCGACGAACTCGGGCGTCAGTCCGGCGACCCTGGGATCGGGCCTGCGGCCGTTCTCCCTCACCTCATCGGCCATCCCGCTCAATGTCCAAGCCCATGGACGATGCCGGTCAGTTCGGCCATGCCGTCGATCCGTTCATATCCCTGCTCCGGCGGCTCGACATGTTCGTGCGCCCAGGTGATGTGGTAGGGCACGTGGACGGCACGCCCGCCGATCTCCAGCACCGGCAGGATGTCGGACCGGACGGAGTTGCCGACCATCAGGAACCGCTCCGGAGCGATCCCATGCCGGGCCAGCACCCTGCGGTAGGTGGCGGGGTCCTTTTCCGACACGATCTCGATCGCGTCGAACATCTCGGCAAGGCCGGAGCGGGCGATCTTGCTTTCCTGGTCGAACAGGTCGCCCTTGGTGACCAGCACCAGGCGATGGCTGTGGCTGAGGTATTCGACCGTTTCGGCGACGCCGTCCAGAAGCTCGACGGGATGCCGCAGCATCGCCTTGCCGGCCTCGATCATCGCCTGGATGTCGCGGGCCTCGATCCGCCCGTCGGTGACCTCGATCGCCGTCTCGATCATCGACAGGATGAAGCCCTTGATGCCGTAGCCGAACAGACCGAGGTTTCCCCGCTCGGTATCGAGCAGCCGGCGGTCCACATCGGCCGCCAAGTCCTCGCCCAGCATGGCGCGGAACTTCTCCTGAGTCATGGAGAAGATCGACTCGTTGTGCCATAGCGTATCGTCGCCGTCGAAGCCGATGGTCCAGCCCCCCGTCTTGTTCGCACTGGCCTTGTTGTCACTGGCCTTGTTCTCACTGGTCATGTCTTTACGATTCCGCTTTGCAGGATGCCGTCGATCACGAACTGGCAGGCCAGCGCCGCCAGCAGGATGCCGAGCACCCGGTTGATCACGTTGACGCCCGTGACGCCCATCAGCTTGCTGACCTTGGCCGCCGCCAGCAGGACGGCAAGGTTCGCCAGCAGCACCAGCGCCAGGACGCCCAGCACGACCGCTTGGCCCCAGATGTCGCCGTGCGCCCTGCCCATCAGCAGCAGCAGGGACGTCAGCGCGCCCGGCCCCGCGATCAGCGGGATCGCCAGCGGAAAGACCGAGATGTCTTCCTTGTGGGTCGCCTCTTCCTGTTCCGTCGCGGTCGTGCTGCGTATGCCGCTGGGCCGCGCGAAGGCCATGTCGATGGCGAGCAGCAGGAGCAGAATTCCGCCGGCGATCCGGAAGGCCGGAAAGCCGATGCCCAGCGCCCGCAGCAGGAACTCGCCGACGAAGGCGAACACGAACAGGATGATCGCGGCGATCAGGACGCCCTTGATCGCCATCCGCCGCCGGTGCGCATCGTCGGAACCCCTGGTCAGCGCCGCGAAGATCGGGCCGGTCCCGACCGGGTCGATGGTTACCAGCAGCGCCACCGCCGATGTCAGGGCCAGATCAAGCACGGCCGGACCCTTGCCCGAGGAACTGGATGGACATCGCGACAGAACCTTCTAGCGAAAATGAGGGTTTATAACGGCAGCGGCATGGATAAAACGCGCTCATCCCGCCCGCAAGCATGCGTTGGATTGACAGGACGTGCCGCACCGCACTATCCCTGACGCTAACGGCTGAGAATACCGAACAGGCCAAGCGGCGTATCAACAATAAAGAGACAAGGATAAGGGGATGAAGAAGGTCTATGCCGACGCCAAGAGCGCCCTTCAAGGACTGCTTTTCGACGACATGACGATCATGGCCGGCGGTTTCGGCCTGTGCGGCATTCCGGAAACTCTGATCGAGGCCATCCGGGACAGCGGCGTCAAGGGCCTGACCGTGATCTCCAACAACGCCGGCATCGACAATGTCGGTCTGGGCGTGCTGCTGGAGACGCGCCAGATCAAGAAGATGATCTCGTCCTATGTCGGCGAGAACAAGACCTTCGCCAAGCAGTTCCTGGCCGGCGAGCTGGAGATCGAGTTCAATCCCCAGGGCACCCTGGCCGAGCGTTGCCGCGCCGGCGGCGCCGGCATCCCCGCCTTCTTCACGAAGACCGGCGTCGGCACCCTGGTCGCCGAGGGCAAGGAAGTCCGCGAGTTCAACGGCGAGCAGTACGTGATGGAGACCGGCCTGTTCGCCGATCTGGCCGTCGTCCACGCCTGGAAGGGCGACACCGAAGGCAACCTCGTCTACCGCAAGACCGCGCGCAACTTCAACCCGATGATGGCGACGGCGGCCAAGGTCACCGTGGCCGAGGTCGAGAACCTCGTGCAGCCGGGCGAGCTGGATCCGGACCACATCGTCACCGCCGGCATCTTCGTCAAGCGCATCGTCCACGTGCCCGATGCCGAGAAGCGCATCGAGCAGCGTACCGTCCGCAAGCGCGCCTGAGAATCAAGGGGAGGATCGATAAAATGGCATGGACACGTGAAGAAATGGCGGCGCGCGCCGCGAAGGAACTGCGCGATGGCTTCTATGTAAACCTAGGGATCGGCATCCCGACGCTGGTCGCCAACTACATCCCCGACGGCATCGAAGTCACGCTCCAGAGCGAGAACGGCATGCTCGGCATGGGTCCCTTCCCGTTCGAGGGCGAGGAAGACCCCGACCTGATCAACGCCGGCAAGCAGACGATCACCGAGTTGCAGAAGACCAGCTACTTCAGCAGCGCCGACAGCTTCGGCATGATCCGGGGCGGCCATATCGACCTGTCGATCCTGGGCGCCATGCAGGTAGCATCGAACGGCGACCTCGCCAACTGGATGATTCCGGGCAAGATGGTCAAGGGCATGGGCGGCGCCATGGACCTCGTCGCCGGCGTCAAGAAGGTGGTCGTGGTCATGGAGCACGCCTCCAAGGACGGCGAGCCGAAGATCCTGAAGCAGTGCAACCTGCCGCTGACCGGGACCGGCGTGGTCGACCTGATCATCACCGACATGGGCGTCTTTCAGGTCGACGAAAACGGCGGTGGCCTGACCCTGATCGAGATGGCCCCCGGCGTCACCGTGGACGACATCAAGTCCAAGACCGAAGCGGAGTTCAAGGTCGCGGTCTGACGCCCGGCCTTCAGTCATCTATAGGTACGCCCGGCGGGAGGTTCCTTCTTCCGCCGGGACCGTGACGCCCGACCTTCATGGCAGCGATGCCGGACGGATTGCGGCGGGATGGCTTTTCCGATTCGACAAGCCCCCTTCCGCGCGCTAAACCGCGCGGCATGACCGATGCCTCCCTAGCCGCGCGCGGCGCCGCCCTCGACCTGCTCGAAACGGTCCTGCGCAAGAAGATCCCGCTCGATGACGCGTTCGACGCGCACGAGGGGCTTGACGCGCTCGAACCGCGCGACCGCGGCTTCGTCCGGCTGATGGTCGCAACCGTGCTGCGCCGGCTCGGACAGATCGACGCGCTGATCACCGAGACGCTGACCAAGCCCGACCCGATCAAGGCCGGAGTTCTCGACATCCTGCGCTTGGGCGCCGCCCAGCTCGTCTTCCTCGACACGCCGGCCCATGCCGCGGTCGATACCTCCGTCGCCATCGCGGAACAGCGCGGGCTCCAGCACTACAAGGGCCTGATCAACGCCGTGCTGCGCCGGGTCGCCCGCGAAGGCGCCGATATCGTGAAGAAGCAGGACGCCGGACGGCTCAACACGCCGGACTGGCTGTGGCTTGCGTGGCGGACTGCCTACGGCACGCCGCGCACGCGCGGCATCGTCGAGGCGAACCTGATCGAGGCGCCGCTCGACCTTACCGCCAAGTCCAATCCCCACGAATGGGCGACGAAACTGGACGGGACCGTGCTGCCGACCGGGACGATCCGGCGGGCCAGCGGCGGACAGGTCTCCGAACTGCCCGGCTACGACGACGGCGCCTGGTGGGTGCAGGACGCCGCCGCCGCATTGCCGGCCAAGCTGTTCGGCGATATCGCGGGCAAGACCGTCTACGACCTGTGCGCGGCCCCCGGCGGCAAGACGGCCCAGCTTGCGGCGGCCGGCGCCAAGGTCACCTCGCTCGACCGCTCGGAACGGCGCCTGCGCCGGCTGGCCGCCAACCTGGAACGGCTCAACCTGTGGGCCGACACGCTGACCGCCGACGCCGCGACCTGGAAGCCGGACGAGCTGGCCGACGCCGTCCTGCTCGACGCGCCCTGCTCCGCGACCGGCGCGATCCGCCGCCATCCCGACATCATGCGGCTGAAGTCCCAGGAAGACGTGACCAAGCTGGCCGGCGCCCAGCGCCGCCTGCTCGCCCATGCGGTCGATCTGGTCAAGCCGGGCGGCACGCTGATCTACTGCACCTGCTCGCTCCAGCCGGAAGAGGGCGAGCAGCGGATCGCCCATCTGCTGTCGACCGGAGCGCCGGTCGACCGGTCGCCGGTCACTCCCGACGAGCTCGGCGGCCTGTCCGAACTGATCAACGAAAACGGCGAAGTCCGCACGCTGCCGGGCCATCTGGCGGAACTTGGCGGGATCGACGGGTTTTTCATAGCACGGCTGGTCAAGCGGACATGACGCGGGGAAAAGATAGTCCCGACGGTTTAACGCAATTCTCACCTGCATCCGGCAGGATCATGTGTGATCTTGCGCACACCCCACCCGACTTGGTAGGACTGTTTTGCCATGCAACATTCGACACTGATCGCACCGTCCATCCTGTCGGCTGACTTCGCCCGCCTGGGCGAGGAAGTGCGTGCGATCGATGCGGCTGGCGCCGATTATATCCACATCGACGTGATGGACGGGCACTTCGTCCCCAACATCACCATCGGTCCGGCCGTCGTTGCGGCCCTGCGGCCCCATACCGCCAAGGTGTTCGACGTCCACCTGATGATCTCGCCGGTCGATCTCTTCATCGCGGAGTTCGCCAAGGCCGGCGCCGACATCATCACGGTCCATCCGGAAGCCGGCGCCCATACCCACCGCACCATCCAGCTCATCAAGTCGCTCGGCAAGAAGGCCGGCATCTCGCTGAACCCAGCGACGCCGGTCGAAGCGGTCGATTACCTGATCGACGATCTCGACCTGATCCTGGTGATGAGCGTCAACCCCGGCTTCGGCGGGCAGAGCTTCATCCGCTCGCAGCTCGACAAGATCCGCGCCTTGCGCCGCCGGATCGACGAGAGCGGACGGCAGATCGACCTGGAAGTCGACGGCGGCATCAATTTCGACACGTCGGCCGCCGCGATCGAGGCCGGCGCCGACGTCCTTGTCGCAGGCACGGCGACGTTCACCGGCGGGGCGGATGCCTATGCCGGCAATATCCGCCGCCTGCGGGGTGCCTGAGGCGGCATGACGAGCCAGCGCGACACCCTAGGCTGGCTGAAGCAGGGCGCGCGGGCGTTCGCCTTCGGCAACCCCCTCTACGGCCTGACGCTGGGCGGCCGGGGCGTCACCGGACTTGCGGCGGTGCCCAACGACCCGTGGCCGGGCGACTCCGACATGGGAGCCGCCATCATGGACGGCGTCTTCCCCTTCGGCGGCGACGTGATGCAGGCGGAAGAGCCGGTCTGGGTGCCGGCACACGGCTATGGCCGGACGTGGATCGCCTGCATGAACAGCTTCGACTGGCTGCGCGACCTGCGCGCCGTCGGCGGCGACGTAGCGCGCCGGCAGGCCCGGACGCTGATCACGAGCTGGCTGGACCAGAACCACGGCTGGAACTCCGATTCCTGGGCGCCCGACGTGCTGGGCACGCGCATCGCCAACTGGATCGCGCAGCACGACTTCTACTGCCAGAGCGCCGACGACGCCTTCCGCTCCCGCGTGTTCGAAAGTTTGGCGCGCCAGACCACACACCTGTCCAGGGTCGTCCCCGGCCCGCTCCAGGGCTCGGCATTGCTCAGCGCCGTCCGGGGCCTCGCCTTCGGCGGGCTGTGCCTGCCCGGCTGCGACAAGGCGCTCGGCCAAGCCCTGAAGCTGCTGGAACGCGAACTTCCGGCCCAGGTGCTGCCCGACGGCGGCCATGTCGAGCGCAATCCCGAACGCCACATGCTGGTGCTGCGCCACCTGATCGACATCCGGACGGTCCTGCGCGCTGCCCGGCACGAAGTGCCGGAAGTGCTCCAGCACGCCATCGACCGCATGACCCCGGCGCTCCGCTTCTTCCGCCACGGCGACGGCGGGCTGTCGCTGTTCAACGGCGGGCGCGAAGCCGATCCGGCCATGACCGACACGGTCCTGGCCCAGTCCGACGCGCGCGGACGTCCGCTGAAAAGCGCCCCCCATTGCGGGTTCGAGCGCATGCTGGCGGGCCGGACGACGCTGGTGATGGACACGGGCAAGGCGCCGCCCCCCGGCCTCGACACCGACGCTCATGCCGGCACGCTCAGCTTCGAACTGACGGTCGGGCGCGAGCGGCTGATCGTCAACTGCGGCTCGCATCCCAGCCGCTTCGGCCCCTGGCGCGGAGCGCTGGCGGCGACCGCCGCACATTCCACCCTGGCGGTGGCGGAGACCAACTCGGCCCAGGTGCTGGAACAGGGCGGCCTCGGCCGCCGGCCCGGCCGGATCACCTGCGAGCGGATCGAGGGCGACGGCGCCACGCTGGTCGAAGCGACCCACGACGGCTATGTCCGCTCCTTCGGCCTGCTGCACCGCCGCCGCCTCTATCTGGCGGACAACGGCGACGACCTGCGCGGCGAGGACACGCTGGAAGGGCCGGCGGGCACGCCCTTCGCGCTCCGCTTCCACCTGCATCCCAGCGTCACCCCGGCGGCGGTCGCCGGGGGAGACAGCGTGCTGCTGAAACTGCCGAGCGGCGCCGTCTGGCGCCTGCGGGCGACCGGCGCCGTCCTGGAGGTGTCCGAAAGCATCTATCTCGGTGGCGGCTTCGGCGACGGCGACGAGCCGCGCCGGACCAATCAGGTCGTCGTGACCGGCGACACCGTGTCCGATTCCACCCAGATCAAATGGGCGCTACGCCGCGAGAAGAAGCCGCCGCCCCAAACATAAAAACTCCGCCTGAAACTCAGCCATAGCC
>NZ_JCACHA010000845.1:0-8483 GCF_059503625.1 Skermanella sp. | reverse complement strand
AAGGGCAGGCCGGAAATCGTCAGGGCGGCCGAGGTGCCGACCAAGGCAACGATGTCGGGATCGTTCTCCATGTCGTGGCTCAGCACGGTGCAGATGACCTGCGTCTCGTTGCGGAAGCCGTCGACGAACAGCGGGCGGATCGGCCGGTCGATCAGGCGGCTGACCAGCGTCTCCTTCTCGGACGGGCGGCCTTCGCGCTTGAAGAAGCCGCCTGGGATCTTACCGGCGGCGAACGCCTTCTCCTGGTAATTGACCGTCAGCGGGAAGAAATCCTGACCGGGCTTCGCGGTCTTGGCACCCACGACGGTGCAGAGCACCGTGGTCTCGCCGTACGTCGCCATGACGGCGCCATCGGCCTGACGGGCGACCTTGCCGGTCTCAAGGACCAGCTTTCTTCCGCCCCAATCGATTTCTTTTCTGAAGACGTTGAACATTGTTTCTTCCTTCCATCCGACACCCGAAACATCCCGGATTGGATGGTTCGAGCCGGGGCCTCCAGTCGTTCACGACCCCGCATGTAAACAGGCCAGCAGCAGAACAGGCTAAAGGCCGGTCAAGGATGCTTCCTCACCGGCATACGATAGCTCATCAATGAAATGCAGCCGTAAGTTTCTTATCCGCCGCGAAGAAAGCTTCGCGGCGGATCAAGAACAGACGCACGCCACAACCCGTCGGCCACTTCGTCATGATGCGAAGTCTGGTCGGCTCGGCGGTCCGGGCTGGTTTCGGCAAACGGAAATGTCCGATGGCGGCGTGCGGAAATGCCTGTGCCTTAGCGGCGCAGGCCGAGACGCTGGATCAGCTGCTCGTAGCGGCCGACGTTCTTGCGCTTCAGGTAGTCGAGCAGGCTGCGGCGCTGACCGACCATGACCAGGAGACCACGACGGCTGTGGAAGTCCTTCTTGTGGGTCTGGAGGTGTTCGGTCAGGTTGCGGATACGCTCCGACAGGATAGCGACCTGGACTTCCGGCGAACCGGTATCGCTCTCGCCCGTCTTGTATTCCTGGATGACTTCCTGCTTGCGTTCGGCAGTAATCGACATCGGGATCTCCGTTCAATAGTCGAGTTGATTCAAAGGTTCAGTACACGCACCGGCCGGATCTCTCCGCCCTCGACCTTGGCCAGCGCCACCGGCTTGCCGCCGGAAACGGCTAAAACGACAGCGCCATCGCCCGACGGATCGTAGTCCAGGCTTTCCAGCCTTTCGCGATCCTGCCGGCGCAACAGTGCCACCGTTTGACCCAGTCTCAGTCGGTGCGCTTCAGCTTCCGTCAGGGCGAACGCCGGGATGTCGTCCAGCGCCGTCTCGATCGGAAGCAGAAGTCTTTCGACGGCGGCACCTTGCTCCAGCGCCGCCAGATCGTCCAGGGAAATCGCCTTTTCAAGCGTAAAAGAACCCACATTCAGCCGCCGGAGCCGCGTTATGTGGCCGACCGTGCCCAAAGCGAGGGCAAGATCGCGCGCCAGCGAGCGCATATAGGTCCCTTTGCCGCATTCCACCTCGAAATCCGCGTGATCGGCGTCGGGAAGGCCGATCAGGTGGAAACCGTCGATGCGGACGATGCGGGATGCCAGCTCCACCGTCTCGCCCGCGCGGGCGAGGTCGTAGGCGCGCTCGCCATCGACCTTGATGGCGGAGAACTGCGGCGGCACCTGGGAGATTTCGCCCTGGAAAGCCTCGAGCGCCACCTCGATCTCGTCCTCGGTCGGGCGCCTGTCGCTGGTCGCGATGACGCTGCCTTCGAGATCGTCGGTGGTGGTCTGCTCACCCCAGCGGAGGCGGAAGCGGTAGGTCTTGGTGCCGTCCATGGCGTAGGCGACCGTCTTGGTCGCCTCGCCGAAGGCGATGGGGAGGACGCCGGTCGCGATCGGGTCGAGCGTGCCGCCATGCCCCGCCTTCTCGGCGTTGAGCAGGCGGCGGACCCGCGCCATGACCTGGGTGGACGTCATTCCGGGCGGCTTGTCGATGACCAGCCAGCCGTGGATAGGGACTCCCTTGCGCTTACGCGCCACGGCGGCCTCGGCCGTTCGAGGATTTCAGACCCGAGGACTTCAGGGGAGCCGGCTTGTCGCCGTCGTTCGGCTCGTCCTCTTCGTACTCCGTCTCTTCCTCGTCCTCGTCATCCTCGTCGAGGTCGTCCTCGTCTTCTTCCTCGTACTCGGGACCGTCCTCGTCTTCGTCTTCTTCGTCGTCGAGGTCGTCTTCCTCTTCGTACTCGGCCTCGTCGTGGCCCGGTCCGTCGCCGTTCATCCCGGTATGGGTGCCGTTGTGGGTATCGGTGACGTCGCCGTCATCCTCGTCCTCGTCGTTCTCGTCGTCGCTGGTGGCGAGGTCGCGGGCGACTTCCGGATCGTGCAGCAGGCGGTTGATGTGGTCGGCGTATTCGAAGGAGGTGTCCGCCTCGAACGACAGCGTCGGCACGTAGCGCAGCTTGATCGCGCGGGCGATCTGGGCGCGGAAGAAGGCGGCGGCGCGGCGCATGGCGGCCACGGTCTCGCCGACCTGCCCGCCGCCGAGCGGCGTGATGAAGGCGGTGGCGTTGCGCAGGTCCGGGCTGATCCGGACTTCCGTCACGGTGACGTTGAGGTTTTGCAGTTCGGGATCGCGGAAGTCGCCCCGGCGCAGGACTTCGGCCAGCGCGTGGCGCAGTTCCTCGCCGACACGCAGTTGCCGTTGCGACGGGCCGCGGGCTGAGCGTTTGTTGCTCATGAATTCGTTTCCTTTTTCACCGACGGCAAAGGGATGCCGATCGATACCGACGGGGCTTTCTGATGAACCGTCAGCGGGCTTGAACGGCCCATTTCGCAGTAGCAAGGCGGATTGGTGCTGGTTTCCGACGCCTGTCATCCTGATTCGGCAGCGTCCCGGCATCAGGAGAGTGGAGGAGGACCGGAAAATCCTCGCACGGGTATCGGGCTATGAAGTCCCGATACCCCGCGAGGTCTTCGGCGACAGCTCCTGTCAGAGCTGGCGCGCTACTTCTTCGATCTCGTAGGCTTCGATCACGTCACCGGCCTGGACGTTCTCGTAGTTCTCGAACGCCATGCCGCATTCGTAACCCTCGCGCACTTCGCGGACTTCGTCCTTGAAGCGCTTCAGGGTCTTCAGCGTGCCGGTGTGGATGACCACGTTGTCGCGCAGCAGACGGACGCCGGCGCCACGCTTCACGATGCCTTCGGTGATCATGCAGCCGGCGACCTTGCCGACCTTGGTGATGTTGAAGACTTCGCGGATCTGGGCGTTGCCCAGGAAGCGTTCGCGCAGGATCGGCGACAGCATGCCGGTGAGGGCCGCCTTCACGTCGTCGATGACATCGTAGATGACCGAGTAGTAGCGGATCTCGATGCCGTCGCGCTTGGCCATCTCGCGGGCCTGGGGGTTCGCACGGACGTTGAAGCCGAAGATCATGGCCTTGGACGCGTTCGCCAGGGTCACGTCGGATTCGTTGATGGCGCCGACCGAGCTGTGGAGCACCCGCACCTTCACTTCCGTGTTGGTGCTGGTCAGACGCTCCAAAGCGCCGCTGATCGCCTCGATCGAACCCTGCACGTCGCCCTTGATGACGATCGGCAGTTCCTTGGCTTCGCCGGCCTGGATGCGGGTGAACATCTGCTCCAGGGTGCCGCGCGATCCGGCAGCCGACGCCGCTTCGCGCTTCTTGCGCTGACGGAACTCGGTGATCTCGCGGGCACGGGCCTCGGTCTCGACCACGGCGAACTCGTCACCGGCCATCGGCGTGCCGTTGAGGCCAAGGACCTCGATCGGCATGGCGGGACCGGCGCTGTCGGTGCTGGCGCCGCGGTCGTTGACCAAGGCACGGACACGGCCCCACTCGGCGCCGGCGACGAAGATGTCGCCGACCCGCAGGGTGCCGCGCTGGACCAGCACGGTGGCGACCGAACCACGGCCGCGCTCCAGCTTCGCCTCGATCACGACGCCTTCGGCGATGCGGTTCGGGTTGGCCTTCAGCTCCAGGATTTCGGCTTGGAGGAGGATGGCTTCCTCGATCTTGTCAAGGCCCATGCGGGTCTTGGCCGAGACTTCGACCGCCAGGACGTCGCCGCCCATCTCTTCGACGACCAGTTCGTGCTGGAGCAGTTCCTGACGGACCCGGTCCGGGTTGGCGTCGGGAAGGTCGCACTTGTTGATCGCGACGATGATCGGAACCTGCGCCGCCTTGGCGTGATGGATGGCTTCGACCGTCTGCGGCATGATGCCGTCGTCGGCCGCCACCACCAGCACCACGACGTCCGTGACGTTGGCGCCGCGCGCCCGCATCTCGGTGAAGGCGGCGTGGCCGGGCGTGTCGATGAAGGTGATCTTGCCGCCGGAGCCGAGCACGACCTGATAGGCGCCGATGTGCTGGGTGATGCCGCCAGCCTCGCGGGAGGCGACGTCGGTCGACCGTAGCGCGTCGAGCAGCGAGGTCTTGCCGTGGTCGACGTGGCCCATGACGGTGACGACGGGAGCCCGTGAGATCAGGTTCTCCTCGATGTCCTCGTCGCCCTTCAGGCCGACTTCGACGTCCGATTCCGAAACGCGGCGCATCCGGTGGCCGAACTCGGCCACGACCAGCTCCGCCGTATCGGCGTCGATGGTCTGGTTGATCGTCGCCATCACGCCCATGCGCATCAGCGACTTGATCACGTCGGCGCCGCGCTCGGCCATGCGGTTGGCCAGTTCCTGCACCGTGATGACTTCGGGGACCACCACGTCGCGGGTGATCTTCTGAGTCTCCTGGCGCATGTTGAGGCGCTGCTTCTCGCGCTCACGCGCTCTCCGCAACGCCGCCATGCTGCGGGTCCGTTCGGACTCGTCGCCGCTCAGCGCCTGGGTGACCGTCATCTTGCCGCTGCCGCGGCGGCGGTCGCCGGCCTTGCCCTTGGGGGCGGCCGGAGCCTTGGCCGGAGCCTTGGGAGCGCCGGGGCCGCCGGGAGCGACCTTGCGGCGGCCCCGGTCGTCCTCTTCCTCGTGGACAGGAGCCGCCGGAACCGGCCTGCCGGCGACGGCATCGGCTGCGGCGGGAGCGCGCGCCGGGGCGGGGCCCCTGCGGCGGTCGTCGTCGCCGGACCGCGAGGCCGGAGCGTCGCCGTCCGCCCGTGCCGGGCCGCGGCCCGCCGGTGCGGCCGGACGCCGGGCGGCCTCGGCTTCCTTGCGCTTGGCTTCTTCTTCCTGACGCTTGCGCTCCGCCTCTTCGGCAATGGCGCGCTCTTCGTCCTGAATGCGCTTCAGCTCTTCCACCTCGCGCTGGCGCAGCGCTTCGGCGGTGAGTTCCTGCTCGGGAGCTTCCGCGTCCTCGACGGCCGGCGGCTCCTCCTCGATCACGACGGCCTGGGCCAGCTCGGCTTCCATCTGACGCCGTTCCTCGTCGGAACGGATGGCGTCCTGAAGAGCCTTGAGGCGAGACTCGCGCTCTTCCTTGGTGAGCTGGCGCACCGCGGGCTGTCCGCGCTGGCCGCGTCCGCCGCCCGACCCCTTCGTGGGCAGGCCCTCGGCGGCACGACGCGCGGCGGCGCCGCCGTCGGCGACACCGGGTGCGGCGCCCTTCTCGATGGTCCGCTTGCGCTTGACCTCGACGGTCACGGTCTTCGACCGGCCATGGGAAAAGCTCTGCCGGACGGAGCTGTCGGCAGCGGGTTTGTTCTTCAGTTCGAGCTTACCCTTACCGGAGAGGCTCAGAACTTTCTTGCGGTCCTGGTCGTTACTGTCAGTCATCTGTGTCCGACTAGCTCGTCGTTAAATCTGTTGCCCGGCCGGCCGATGCCGGACCGCAATTTCCATCACCCGAGATACTCTGGCGAAGACCCGCATACCGCCGGCAATCCTCCAGAAAGCGCTTGGCCAACCGGCCCGGCGCCAGCATCGCATGCACCGCATGGTCGCGGCCGAAGGCGTGTCCCAAATCCCCGGTGTCGAACAAGTCGATCACCGGAGCTTCGCCCGCCAGCGCCCTGACCTTCGCGCGTCCATCGTCGGCACCGTCGGATGCCGCGAGCAGGACGCCCGCCTTGCCGTGCTTCAAAGCCTCGCGGACCTTTTCGAACCCAGCCACGGCGATGCCGGCGCGTCGCGCCAGACCGATCGTGTCCAGGCACCGGCGCTTCAGAAGCGCTTCCACCAGATCGGGGAGGTTCCGATCGACCTTGACCGAGCGGCGTGCCGCTTTGCCAAAGGCGCTCTTCTTGAACGCCTTGATCAGGACGTTCCGATCCGCGGTGACCCAAAGTCCCCGTCCGGGCAGGCCGCCTTCCAGATCCGGCACCACGAAGCCTTCCGGCGAAATGGCGAAACGGATCATGCCGGAACGGTCCGCGACCGTTCCGGTGACGATGCAGCGTCTCATCGGGCTGCGGCGGCCGCCGATCGCCTCTTCCTCCAGGGCCTCGAGACCGGTGGTGCCGGGATCGGGGTCTTGGCAGAAGGCGAATGGTTCCGGTGGCGGAGGTATATGGGTGTTCAGCGATATCATCCCTTGCTGGGTCGATCCTTGGTTGGAGGCTAAGTCGTTCGGGCCGAGGTGTGTCTCGGTTGGTGTCTGGTATGGTCCGTCCGGTGACGCCTACTTGTCCTGTCCGGTATCGGCGCTTGTCGTGGCGCCTTCCTCGGTGAACCAGTGGGCACGGGCGGCCATGATTATTTCGTTGGCCTCGTCGAGGCTCATCGCATCCTTGCCGAGGATCTCGCGAAGCTCGTCACCGGCCAGATCGGCAAGGTCGTCCAGCGTCTTGACGCCGTTCTCCCCCAGCTTGACCAGCATGACCGGGGAGAAACCCTCGATCCCGGCGATCTCTTCCGAGACCCCAAGAGCCTGACGGCGTTCCGTCAGCTCGCTGTTCTGCTGGTCCAGGAACAGCCGGGCACGGTCGCGAAGCTCTTCGGCGACGTCTTCGTCGAAGCCCTCGATCTCGGCCAGTTCATGGATCTCGGCGAAGGCGATTTCCTCGACCGACGAGAAACCTTCGGCCACCAGCAGGTGGGCAATCACGTCGTCGACGTCGAGAGCGTCGATGAAGAGCTGCGACCGGGTCTTGAATTCCTCGGACCGGCGCTCGGACTCTTCGTTCTCGGTCATGATGTCGATGTCCCAGCCGGTGAGCTGGCTGGCGAGCCGGACGTTCTGGCCGCGGCGGCCGATCGCCAGACTCAATTGGTCATCGGGAACCACGACTTCAATGCGCTTGCTCTCTTCGTCCATCACGACCTTGGCGACCTCGGCCGGAGCCAGGGCGTTCACCACGAAGGTCGCCGGGTCCTGGGACCATGGAATGATGTCGATCTTTTCGCCCTGAAGCTCGCCGACGACGGCCTGGACGCGGCTGCCGCGCATGCCGACGCAGGCGCCGACCGGATCGATCGAGCTGTCGTGGCTCAGCACCGCGATCTTCGCGCGGGAGCCGGGGTCGCGGGCGACAGACTTGATCTCGATGATGCCGTCGTAGATCTCGGGCACTTCCTGGGAGAACAGCTTCGCCATGAACGTGGGATGGGTGCGCGACAGGAAGATCTGCGGACCGCGGGCTTCCGCCCGTACGTCGTAGATGTACGCCCGTACGCGGTCGCCGTTCTTGAAGTGCTCGCGCGGCAGAAGCTCGTCGCGGCGCAGGATCGCTTCGGCGCGGCCCAGATCGACCGTGACGTTGCCGTATTCCACGCGCTTGACCAGACCGTTGACGACTTCGCCGATGCGGTCCTTGTATTCCTTGAACTGGCGCTGCCGCTCGGCTTCGCGGACCTTCTGGACGATGACCTGCTTGGCGGTCTGGGCGGCGATCCGGCCGAAATCGATCGGCGGCAGTTCGTCCGTCAGGAACTCGCCCAGGGCCGCGTCCTTCTTCATCCGCTGCGCCTCGCGCAGGGTGAGCTGAGTCACCTCGTTCTCGACGGTTTCGACCACTTCAAGATAGCGCATCAGGTGGATGTCGCCGGTCTTGCGGTCGATGCGCGCCCGGATGTCGTGCTCATGCCCGTACTTGGAGCGGCCAGCCTTCTGAATCGCCTGCTCCATCGCTTCCAGGACTTCGTCCCGGTCGATGTTCTTTTCGCGGGCGACCGCATCGGCTACTTGTAGCAGTTCCATTCCAGAAGTCCCTGGCGTTCGTTTAGGTTCTAGACATCGAGACGTGAGGCGAAGAGCCGGCTACTGCTGCGCTGCCGTAGCGGCGATCAGCTCGTCGGTCAGGAGCAGCTTGGCGCGCTGCACAGCGTCGAAGGGGATAGAAGCCGGGCCGGTGTCGGTATCGATCCGCACCGCCCCGTTTTCGACACCCTTCAGGATACCGCGAAACCTTTTGCGGCCGTCGAGCGGGAAGCGCGTCTCGATGCGCGCCTCGAAGCCGGCGAACCGTTCGAAATCCTTCAGCCGGGTCAACGGCCGGTCGATCCCCGGCGAGCTGATTTCCAGCGTATAGGCGGAAGAAATCGGGTCCTCGACATCCAGCAGAGCCGAAACGGCGCGGCTGATGTCGGCACAATCCTCCACCGT
>NZ_JCACHA010000844.1:0-8489 GCF_059503625.1 Skermanella sp. | reverse complement strand
AACGGCGGAATTAACCGGATCCATTTCAATGACCTTTTGACGCAGGTGCGTCAAGCTTATGACGTTGTTCTTCTGGACAGCCCGCCGGTCCTAGCGGTCTCTGACGCCTCGGTTCTGGCTCGCTGCGTTGAGAGTATCATTTTTGCCGTTCGCTGGGAACGAACACCGGCTAATGACGTGTCCAGGAGCATGCAACGGCTCCAGCATGCCAGAGCGAGTGACTTTGTTGGCGTCCTTACCCAGGTGGATAGCCGTCACGGATACCATTATAATAAAAAGCGAAAGGACAGGTCACTAAAAAGGCTTCCGAATCTTTTCGATACACTATCGTAACTTCGGTTATCCATTGGAAGGCTAGTTCATGTGCGGCCGCCATATTTCAGATTTCTCCTGGCCAAACTGAGGAAGGGCGATTACGCGTGACGTTTCTGATGCCTGATACGGCTTCCCATCGCGGTATTCGACAAACAAGGCCGAACCATATGATTGGGCTTGGAGATCCGGACCTTGGTCTTGGTGTCTTGTTCTACGCTGTTGCAATGGTGACCGAACGCGTCGCACCGGTAAAGATCACTGATTTTTTGATCTTGATTGCGATGTTCGTCTACGGACGGCCCTCGGCGTCACTGTCAATACGCCGATCAGTTGGATGGGATCTTGCTATCCTGTTCCTGCTAGTCTCGTGGTGCATTCTAGCCGGTTCACTTTCCGGGTTTGAGGTCTCCTCGGCTCTTAAAACAGCATTCAGATTTCTGCTCCTTTTCCTGCTGCCCATCCTCATCTGTTTGTTGGTCAATAAGCAAAATTTTGTCAACGTGATGGTGGGTATGCTGCTGGGGAGCTGGTGCTATTTTGCCGGGGTTTTTTCAATGGAGCTCATCGGCATCGACACCGGTTATGTTTTCCCAGGTGAAGACCTTGGCGCTTCGATCGACCCAAGTAACACCAACTTGATCAAATGGGTAATAACCCCCCCTGTCGTTTTGCTGGCGGTCCTATTGATTTGTTGGGAAGGGTTTGATGCCGGCTTGCGCCGCCTTTGGATATTCGCTACGGCGACGTCGATGATAGCCTCAGTGTTTTTGGAATCCAGAACGTCCGTTGCGGTTTTACTATTGTCCATCGGCTTTTTCGTTGCCTGCCGGTTGATCTCGAGCATAGACAGTAGGCTAATTCCCGTACTGGCTGCGGCAGTTTGCGTAGGCATTCCTGTACTTCCATTATTTGGACCTGCTGTTGTTGACTGGCTTGGTGACGAGGCTGCGGTTGCAGCCAGCCCGAGCAATGCTGAGCGTCTCTATATGATATCTGTCGCTTTGGACTGGATTGGACAGCGACCCATCTTCGGAAATGGATGGTTAGATTTTCACGCGCTTTATGGTCCTAACTTCGAGTTGATGTTTGGCTATCAAGCAGTTGTTGACAATCCTCATAACATCTATCTTGACCTGGGACTGTCCTTTGGAATTCCGGCAGCGGTCCTTTTTGCTGTTCTTGTTGGGCGCTTGGCAAGCCATGCGGTGAAAACAATTGATTTCGATGTTATTCTGGCTTTGAGCGCTATCACGACTTTCTATGCGATTTTACCACTCGCGAAAGAAGCGCGGCTGATGACTACAGTTTTATGGATGTTGGTTCTCGCGCAGGCTACTGCAGATCCTCCGGTGGTCCAGCAGACACCCCGACGTCGAAGCCTTGGAAATTTCTGGCGCCGATAGCCGCATAGAGTGTGTAGCCAACCCAGCTTATATTCGTCCTCGCGGGCAAATGTGCTGATTTTTGAACCTTAAGCACCAACTGATGCCGAGGCGCGGCCATGACTTCAATCCCAGCTTGTGCTCCCCCAGGTCATAACTGGAAACTTGTCTTTGCCGATGAATTCAACGGCAGCATCGTGGACGCAACCAAATGGGCGGATCATTCGAGTTCGCAAAGCGATAGCGGCCATGGAAATCCTAAAAACGGGCAGCTCGAATGGAATCACTTCCCTAACATCAGTGTTTCCGATGGAATATTGACTATTACCGCTAAGCGTGAGGCTTATACATCTGCTGCTGGAACTCAATACGAATGGACATCCGGGCTTCTTTCCTCCTCGCCTTCATTTTCTTTCCAATACGGCTATATCGAAGAACGAGCGATGCTTCCCACCGTCAAAGGATTCTGGGCCGCTTTCTGGACATGGCAACAACCTGGAGGTGACACTTGGCAAGAAGTCGATGTTTATGAATATTACTCGAACAGCCCGAAAAAACTTCATTTAACATCGCATGTCGGATTGCAGGGCGGTACGGTTTACCGCGTCTCGTTCGACCCGTCGGCTGATTTCCATGTTTACGGCGCTGATATTCAACCTTGGGGAACGACGTGGTACATAGATGGAGTTCCGGTCGGCTTCGTGCCAGGAGGCCCGTCTGCCCCGACGAACATCATCACCAATCTGTCAGTGTATGGAAAAATCCCTCCAGCAGTCACGACGGATAGTGCAGTGAAAAAGGTCGATTATATTCGTGCCTACTCGTATGACCCGGATGCGAAAGCTGAAGCGGATGCACTTCCTCCTCATGGTACGCATAGGTGTGGCAACGCGGATATCATGCAGAACGGCATATTAGGTTTAATCGATACGGGGATGAGCCATTCTGGCGTCACCTTGAAATTCGTTTCCTATACGGGTGCCGAGATTGACCGATCTGTCTTTAATAACAAGCTGTGGGACGATAGGACCCATGGTCTCGCGCTTCCGAGCACGCCGGGATTCACTGGCCATGCCACGCTGGTGCATGTCGATAAAATAGCGTTCAACGTGGGACCTGGGACTAACGATCTCGGAAACTTGGTGGCATTGTGACGGACATGCACGTCGGTGTTGTGCCGTGGCCCAAGACCTCCAGCAGGGGTGAAAGTCACGCTATAGGGTAGGACCTTCCAGCTCTGGTACATCGCCTATTTCGAGAACTTCAGCGAGGCCTCGGCGGAGCACTGCCGCATCCTCGCCGAGGAACCCGATCAGATCAGGGCGGATACTATTTTACACTGGGTTCGACACATTGTGCCGAAAGCCGTTTCATACGAATACGACATCACCGGCGGCGAGAGTGCTCACTCCGACGAGAAAAAAGGTTTCGGAGCCTGTGCTATACTTTACGGTCCATGCTTCTCCTTGATGAACCAGCTTGGCCCCCTCGCCGAACCCCTCAAAACGTAAAACATCGCCGCTCGCGGTGCCATTGCCTCGGAAATCCTTGATCAAGTCGCCCGCGACTTCACCTTTGTGGAAGACAAAGGTGTCGTTTCCACCGCCGCCAGTCATGTTGTCCCGACCAAAACCGCCGGTCATGAAATCTCTGCCGATATCGCCAAGAATGATATTGTTCAAGGAATTACCGAACACCGTCGCCCCTGCGTCCCGATCGATAGTCAGGTTCTCGATGTTGCTCCGCATCGTGTGGGACGAGGATGACAGGATGATCAGGTCGGTACCCTGTCCGGCATATTCGATCACCTTGTCGCCATTGCTGTTGACGAGATAGGTATCGTGCCCGATGCCGCCGAACATCGTGTCTTCACCGCCATTACCAACAAACTTATCGTTACCGCTCGTGCCCCGCATCGTCTCGGTCCAACTTTTCCCATAGAGCGTCTTCGTTGCGGCCGGGGTAGTTTGCCAGTCTCCCGGCGTCGGAGTCGGCGTCGGGATGGGCATAGGTGTTGGATTGGGCGTCGGGGTGGGCTGGTTCGCTCCAGGGCCGTCGTAGCCGGGCTGCGGTACAACTGCTTTGGCATCTGTGTCGTACGAATAGGCTCGAACGTAATCCACCTTCTTCGTTGCCTCAACGGTCGTGCTATCAGGCTGGATCTTCGAGTAGACAGCCAAGTTGGTAATGATATTGGTCGGTGCGGAAGGTGCGCCGGCCACCGATCCGACCGCTACGCCATCGATGTAGAAGGTCGTGCCGGTAGGCCGGATATCAGCGCCGTATGTGTGGTATGCGGTCGAGGGGTTGAAGGGCGAATTATAGATAACGTTCCCTCCGGACCCCACATGTGAAGTCAAGTACAACCTCGAAGGATTGTCGGAGTAATATTCGTAGACGTCAGTTTCCTGCCACGAATTACCCCCCGGCTGCTGCCATGTCCAGAAAGCGGGCCAGAAGCCCTTCTCAGCGGGGAGTAATGCACGCTCTTCAATGTAACCGTATTGAAATGCGAATGATGGAGAAGAAGAGAGAAGACCAGAGGTCCAGTGATACTTATTCCCGGCTTCAGAGGTGTAGCTTTCGCGCTTGGCTGTTATCGATAGTGCGCCATTATCCACCGATATATTGTTGAAGCTATTCCATTCTAGCTGCTGATTTCCCAAGTTTCCATGGCCGGCATCAGCTTCAGCGCTGGAATGGTCCGCCCATTTTGTCGTATCAACTTTAGTTCCATTGAACTCGTCATCGAAAACAAGCGTCCAAGACCGCCCAGCAGGAGCGATTGCAGGTACCAAACCCATGTCTGACCTTTAGATTATGTTAATACTATTTCCTTGCAAAAAAGAGTGACACGAAACTATTGGGTTAGGGTGTGATAACCTGATCGTATAAATTCAACTAAGTGGTCTTAATAATATTTATCTAATTTCAAGAATCTTGGGGTCTGCCCGAGGAATCAATTGCTTCCGTCAATCTTCAGACACGTCAAGTTTCGGACGCCGACGAAGACAGAGCAGGACTGCTCGGTTCCGGCTGGCATCGGATGCACGGTGCTGCCCACCATGACATTGTCCAGGCAATGACGGGAGGGATGCGGTTCCGGCGCCGTTCAATCGGTTTGTTTTTCTTCGTCCATCACCAGCCGGTGCAGGGTCGCGAGGATCTCGTCGGCTTTCAGGTGGATCGGATTGAAGCCGCTGGCCGCCGAGACATCGCCGAACAGGTGGTTGCCGGACTGGGAAGCGCCGACGAACGACATCGACCAATCGGGGAAGACGCGGCCGTCCACCGGAGCATAATCCAGGACCAGGACTTCGCTGTGCCGCTCGTCCCACTGGATGCGTTCGAAGGTTTCTGACACTGCCGAGGACGGGCCTTCCAGGACCTGGGCGAAGCAGCCGCTGTTGAACAGCAGCGCTCCGGTGACACCGGCTCTGGCATTGTTGCGGCGGGAGCTTTTCAGGATCTGATGAACGCCTTCGACGATTTCGTCGTTGGTTCCAGGCATGGCGTTGCGGCTGAAGTAGACGAGACGATGGACCTGTTCGGACATGAGAGTAGTAACCTGTCGGAGTTTACGGATGGGTGCTGCGGTTGAAGATTGCGGCCAGATCGGACGCGGGAACGGGTTTGCTGAGAAGATACCCTTGGATATCGGTGCAGCCTTCCGCCCGCAGGCGGTTCAACTGCTCCTCGGTCTCGACACCTTCGGCTGTTGTGGAAATGCCGAGGCTGATGCCCAGGCCGATGATCGCCTTCACGATGGCGGCGCTGTCGCCGTCGGTCGGCATGTCGCGGATGAACGACTGGTCGATCTTCACCTTGTCGAACGGGAAGGAGCGCAGGTAGCCGAGGCTGGAATAGCCGGTACCGAAATCGTCCATCGCGATCCGGATTCCGAGGCTCCGAAGCTGGTGCAGGATCGCGAGCGTCCCGGCGGTGTCATCCAGCAGGACGCTCTCGGTAATCTCCAGCTCCAGCCGCTCCGGCGGCAGTCCGGAGGTGGCGAGCGCCGCCGCGACCGTTTCCACCAGACCGGCCTTGCCGAACTGCATGGGCGACAGGTTGACCGCGATCCGCTGGTTGCCGGGCCAGCTCGCCGCTTCGCGGCAGGCGGTCAGAAGGACCCATTCGCCGATCTGCGAGATCAGGCCGATCTCTTCGGCGACGGGAATGAATGCGGCCGGGGATACCATGCCGCGCTGCGGATGGCGCCAGCGGGCCAGCGCTTCGAACCCTACGACCTGTTTGTCGAGAAGGCTCATCTGCGCCTGGTAGTACACCTCGAACTGGCGGAGCGCGAAGGCTCGGCGGAGGTCGAGTTCGAGCATGCGCCGAGCCTGGGCGCGGGCATCCATCTCCTGTTCGAAGAAACGGAACCGCCCCCTTCCCTCTTCCTTGGCACGGTACAGGGCAAGGTCCGCGCTCTTCAGGAGGCGGTCGGGATCGTTGCCGTCGTTGGGCGGAAAGGCGACGCCGATGCTGACGCCGATGTTCAGGATATGATCGTCGACGAGGTAGGTCCGGCCGATCAGATCGACCAGCCGCTGGGCGAGCGCCTTCGCGGCCTCCGGCTGTTTCGGGGAGCGCTGGAGGATGGCGAACTCGTCGCCGCCGAGACGGGCGACGAGATCCGTCTTGCGGACGGTCGCGCGCAGGCGATCCACCACGCGGCACAACAGCTTGTCGCCGATCGGATGTCCGAGGGTGTCGTTGACGGCCTTGAAGCGGTCGAGGTCGAGCAGGAGGAGGGCGGTTTCGGTGCCGTCAGGCTCGGGGCCGGTCAGCGCCGTGCCGATCTGCTCCTTGAGGACCACCCTGTTCGCCAGCCCGGTCAGGGCATCCCGCCGCTCGGTCATCTCGGCCGGGGAACTTGACGACTTGTCCTCGACCAGGACGAGGGTGCGCCCGCCACCGAACGTTACCGGGTTGACCGGCAGGATCCGCCCGTCGAGCGACTTGAGGGAGCGCACGGCGCCCGACGCGACGCGGGAAAGGTCGGGACCGCCAAGGCCCGGATGATTGGACAGGTTGAAAAGGGTCCGGAACGCGGCATTGGCGAAGGAGACGAGGCCATCGGGTTCGAGGATGGCGAAGGCGCAGGGAAGCCGGTCGCAGACTTCCATCAAGGCATCATGGGGAGGAAGAGGCGGCTGGACGGTAGGCGTGTCATGCCCGACGGCGGGGTCTCTGTCCGGGAAACTCTCTGTCAGATCTTGCATGACGCTTACACCCATAACTGCAATCGCCAGCAGTTATGGGTGCGCTTTAGTGAAGAGATCGTGTATTTGCCGGTAGAACCTTGCGCCTACTCTATTCGGACGCAGAGTAATGGCGCTTGGTATTACGCAGCCGGTAACAATTCTTTCGTATAGAGCGTTTGTCCTTCCAGATCCTTCAGGCTGACCAGCATGACGCCTTCCCCATCGATGTCCACCTGACCGAAGAACTGGTAACCGGCGCTCGGCGGCAGGTTGGATTGTCCGTCGGGCGGGGCTTTGACGAACATCAGCTGGGGACCGAAGGTGTTGTCCAGACCGTTGGGACCGAAGGTTCCGGCATTGAGGGGGCCGGACACGAACTCCCAGAATGGGTCGAAGTCCTGGAATTGCGCCTTGTTCGGGTCGTAGTAGTGGGCGGCGGTATAGTGGACGTCCGCGGTCAGCCAGACCGTATTGCGGATGCCGTTCCGGCGGATGAAGCTCAGCAGATCGGCGATCTCCAGCTCACGTCCCAGTGCCGGCCCGTCGCTTTGAGCGATGGCTTCGGATCCGGTCTTGGCGGTGCCGTTGTCGTAGACGATCACACCGATCGGCATGTCGGCGGCAATCACCTTCCAGGTCGCGTCGGATGCCAGGAGGGCCTGCTTCAGCCAGCGGATCTGCTCCGCTCCGAGGAAACGTGTGTCGGGACCGGGTTCGCTCTGGGTGTTGGCGGTGTTCGGTCCGCGATAGCTGCGCATGTCGATCCGGAAGACGTCGAGATGCCGGCCATATGAGAACTTGTTGTAGATCCGGTCACGGTTGCCGGGGTCCCGGCGGACCGGCATGTATTCGAGGAAGGCGCGCGTACCGTTGGCGGCGAGGACGGCGACGCTCTTTTCCTTATAGCGCTGGTCCGCGTCCATCCGCTTTTCCCAGTACCAGTTGTTGGTCGCTTCGTGGTCGTCCCATTGGGCGAACATCGGCACTTCGGCATTGAACCGGCGCAGGTTGTCGTCCAGCAGGTTATAGGCGTGGTTGCCCCGGAAGTCGTCCAGCGTCTCGGCGACATGGGCCTTGGCCGGTGTCACGATGTTCTTCCAGATCCCTCCGCCGGGCAATTCCTTGGTTTCCGACAGCGGGCCGTCGGCGTAGATCGTGTCGCCGGAGTGGATGAAGAAGTTCGGCTCGGTCCGGCGCATCGATTCGTATATCTTCATGCCGCCAAGGTCGGGATTGATGCCGTAGCCCTGCCCGACCGTATCGCCGGACCAGACGAAGCGGACGGCGCCGCCGGACGAGGCCGTGCGGAACTGGCCGGTGACCGGTTCGCTGACGCTTTTCAGGTCGGACAGGTCCTGGAAGCTGACGCGGTAGAAGACGCGCTGAGCGGAGGGCAGGTCCGAGAGGTCCAGATGGGCCGTGTAATCGGTATCGGCCAGCGCCAGCGGACCGGAGATCCGACGGGCATTGCGGAAGCTCTCGGTGGTCGAGACCTCCACCACCATGCGGGCCGGCCGGTCGGCGCGGCTCCAGACGATGGCGCGATCGCCGGAGAGATCGCCGGCCTGAACGCCGTAGGGCATCG
>NZ_JCACHA010000843.1:0-8489 GCF_059503625.1 Skermanella sp. | reverse complement strand
CCAGGTCGCCGAACCGCGCCTCGCCGCCGCGCCGGGCGTACAGGCTGTCGAGCTGGGCGATCTCCGCCGCCGCGACCTGCCCGTACTCCTCGCCGGCGTACATCTCGATCCACTCGCGGTACGGGTTGCCGTCCAGCCTCGTCGCGGGATCGGCCATCAGTTCGGCCGCTATCTCGGCATAGCCGACGATGCAGGGGGCCAGCGCCACGTGCAGGTCCAGCAGGTCGCCCGCCATGCCCCGTTCCAGCACGAAGCGGGTATAGGCCAGCGTGCCGGAGGCTTCCGGCGCCGCGGCCATGGCGTCCTCGTCCAGGCCCCAGCCGGCGCAGAACTTGACGTGCAGGCCCATTTCAAGGTCGAGGATCGCCGAAAGCGATGCCCCGGCCTGCCGCATGTCGGCCAGCGTGTCGCTCTTGTAGACGGCCAGCGCATAGGCGCGCGCGAAATGGATCAGGAACAGGTAGTCCTGGATCAGGTAATGGCGGAAGGCCGCCTGCTCCAGGGACCCGTCGCCCAGCCGGCGGACGAACTCATGCCGGGTGTAGCGCGTCCATTCCGCGCCGGCGGCTTGGCGCAGGCGGTCGAAGAACCGGTCGGGCGTCCGGTGCTCGGGCATCCGGCCTCAGCCGCCCTGCATGTTGCGGGTGCCCGACGGCAGCTTCAGCGTCAGGCCGTCCAGCTCTTCCGACATGATGATCTGGCAGCCCAGGCGCGAGGTCTTGGTCAGGCCGAACGCCAGGTCCAGCATGTCTTCCTCGTCCTCGGATGCGTCGTTCAGCAGGTCGTACCATTCCGGCTCGACGATGACGTGGCAGGTCGAGCAGGCGAGCGAGCCTTCGCACGCACCTTCCAGGTCGATGTCGTTCTTGTGGGCGATTTCCAGCACCGACAGGCCAACGGGAGCATCCACGTCGCGGCGGGTGCCCTCGGTGTCGATGAAAGTGATCTTCGGCATGATGCCATAACTCCGTACGTTTTATTCTTATCGGTCCGAAACCGCGAAAGCGGGACTAAAGGTTCGGGCTTGGGCTTCGTCAAGCGAATCCGTCAATTTGCCCGGCGAATAACTCTCCCGCACGCTTATGTCCTATTGCGCGGACCCTTCGGGAAGACGCTGCCGGCGCTCCCGTATCGTGGCCGCAAGGGCTTCCAGCCGCTCCAGCCGGGCCATGGCCCCGGCGGCGGAGGTATGCTGGCTGGCACGGAACGCGGCGGACAGGTCCAGGATGCACTGCTCGATATCGCGGGCGGCCCGGTTCGCCAGCCGGTCCAGCTCCGCCGTGTCGTCAGTTCCGGCCGCCTCGGTTTCCAGCGCCGCCAGTTCCGGGTCGATCGGAGCGGCGGTGCCGGCCGATGTCGTCCTTGCCATGTCCAGCAGATAGCGCGCGCGGCGCACGGGATCGCGCAGCGTATCGTAGGCATGCTGAAGCGCGTCCAGGTGCGCCCTCGCGTTGGACTTCTCGCGCGGCCCCTTGTCGGCGAAACGCTCCGGGGCGAGCGTCCGGCGAAAGCCGGTGAACTGGCGTTCCACCACCGCCGAATCGACGTCGAAGCGCACCGGCAGGCCCAGCCGCGTAAATGGATCGAGAATGCGCGGCGGCTGCACCGTGCCGCAATGATGGCAGAACAGGGCGCGCTGCGACACCGGCTGGGAACATAGCCAGCAGGAGACGATGTCCCCCGTCACCGTGCCGGGTCTTCCGCTTCGTGGTTTACGCTCGGTCATGCCGGATCGCTTCTGTCATGATGGCTCAGGGGCGCAGCACGGCACCCGCCGCACGTCGTCTTTACAGATAAGGTGTCCCCTCGGCAACGCCAGCGGTCGGGGGACAGCCTTGAGGAAAGGTCGTCAGGCGGCGGGACCGGGCGTCCTCCGCCGCAGTGCCGCCCAGGCCTCGGCCAGGCGGTCGATGTCTCCCGCCGTCGTTGCCCAGCCAAGGCTGATGCGGATCGCCGATCCCGCCTCGGCGGCGGGCACGCCCATGGCGGTCAGCACGTGGGACGGCTTGACCTTGCCGCTTGAGCAGGCCGATCCGGCGCTGACCGCTATTCCGGCAAGGTCCAGCGTCATGATCTGGGTCTCGCTGGTGGCCCCCGGCATCGCTATGCAGGTCGTGTTGGCGACCCTCGGCGAGGCATGGCCGTAGACCAGCGCCGGTTTCCCCGCCTCCTGTGCCGCCCGGATCAGCCGGCGCTCCATGCCATCGCGCAGTTCGGCAAGCGTGCCCTGGGCATCCAGCCCCTCGCGGGCCAGCCGGGCGGCGGCGCCGAACCCCGCTATGCCGGCGACGTTCTCGGTCCCGGCCCGGCGCCGGTGCTCCTGCCCGCCGCCCCGCAGTACCGGAGCGATCGGGATGCCGTCGCGGACGATCAGCGCGCCGACGCCCTGCGGTCCCCCCAGCTTATGGGCCGACAGGGTCATGAGGTCGATGCCCAGCGCATCCATGTCCAGCGGGATCCGGCCGGCGGCCTGGACGGCGTCGCTGTGGACCAGCGCGCCGTGCGCATGGGCGATGCGGGCGACATCGGCCAGCGGCTGGATCGCGCCGGTCTCGTTGTTGACCCGCATGACGGAGACCAGGGCCGGTCCTTCGGCATCGTTCAGCAGACGCTCCAGCGCTTCCAGATCGACCAGCCCGCCGGCGGTGACCGGAATGCGCGGGGCGTCCGGCACCGTTTCCAGGACGCTGTCGTGTTCGATCGCCGACACCAGGATGCCGGTCCGGCCGGTGGCGCGGAGGGCCGCCGTATTGGCTTCCGTGCCGCCCGAGGTGAACACGACGCGCGCCGGAGCGACGCCGCACAATACAGCGACTTCCGCCCGCGCATCCTCGACCACGCGGCGGGCGCGGCGGCCGAAACCGTGGACGGACGACGGGTTGCCGGAAACCTCGAAGGCGGCGGCCACGGCATCGCGCACCTCCGGCCGGATGGGGGCCGTCGCGTTGTAGTCGAGATAGATGGGATCGCGCATGCCGGCTTCTTGTGTATCACAGGTCCGTCGGGCGAGGCCCGTTCGCGTTGAGCCTACTCCGCCGCTTCAGCGGCCGCAGCGCGCGGTTCGACGACCGCGTCGGGCAGCATGACATGGGACGATCCGAGAACCCGGCGCTCGCACACGTCGGCGACCGTGACGCTGCTGAGATAGAGGTGGATCTGGTTGCCCAGCTCCTCCCACAGGTCATGGGTCAGGCAGCGGCCCAGGTTGGTACGGCATCCGGCGGGGGAGCCGGCGGCGCAGCGGGTGGCGCGGATCGGCTCGTCGACCGCGAGGATGATGTCGGAAATCCGCATCTGGTCGGCGGGACGGGCCAGCAGGTATCCGCCGCCGGGACCGCGCACGCTCTTGACGAGACCACCCTTGCGCAGGCGTGCGAACAGCTGTTCCAGGTAGGACAGCGAGATTTCCTGCCGTTCGGCGATGTCCGCAAGTGCGATCGGAGCGCCTTTGCCGCTGCTCGCAAGATCGACCATCGCCATTACGGCGTAGCGCCCCTTGGTGCTCAATCTCATTCCAGCCACTCCTGCTTCTGCCTGAACACCATCCCCGATATACCCTTACCGCGTCCTTGCCGACGGGTGATATTTACCACGGCATCGTTCCGGCGGTCGATTTACTGGCGAAGATGCTTGAACACCCCGTCATTCGCTGTGGTATAGTCGGCGGTCTTGTCGAATTGGTATGACCAACACGCCTGGGTAGTCAGCGGGCGCCGAGGATCACCTCAATTCGGTATATAATGACCTAGTGCAGTGGTCAAGTATTCCAACGGCGGGATCTTCGCATGCTCGGGTGAACATCCTACTCGCTTTCTCGGTTATCAACGAGCCCCGCCCACTCATACCGTCAGGTATGGGCCAACCTGTTTTCGCCGGGACCCACACCGCAATGCCTGAAGTAATGATCAATGGACCGGCCGGACGGATCGAAGGCCGGTATGTTCACGGCAAGCAGCCCAACGCGCCCGTCGCGCTGTTCCTGCATCCTCATCCGCAGCACGGCGGGACGATGAACAACAAGGTGGTCTACACCCTGTTTCACGCGTTCGGCCGCCGGGGATTTTCGACCCTCCGGTTCAATTTCCGAGGTGTCGGACGCAGTCAGGGCACCTACGACCGGGGCGAGGGCGAACTGAGCGATGCGGCCTCGGCGCTCGACTGGCTCCAGACCTTCAACCCCAACGCTTCGGCGTGCTGGATCGCCGGTCACTCGTTCGGCGCCTGGGTCGGCATGCAGCTGCTGATGCGCCGGCCCGAAATCGACGGTTTCATCTCGGTGGCCCCTCCGGCCAACTCGTTCGACTTCAGCTTCCTGGCGCCCTGTCCGTCCAGCGGCCTGATCGTCCACGGCAACAAGGACGAACTGGTGCCCGAACAGAGCGTCCATAAGCTCGTCAACAAGCTGTCGCACCAGCGCGACATCCGGATCGACTACCGGCTGGTGGACGGTGCGACGCACCTGTTCTCCAACCACGTCGAACAGCTCGACAAGCATGTCGACGACTACCTCGACAATGCGCTCGGCAGCCGGATGGCGGCGGTCGCGGAGTAGGGTTCGCCCGAATCCTGGAGCGGGGTGGCGCCCCACTCCAGGAACGTTCTTTCAAGGCGCGCTGAAGCGCCCGCCGGTCACCGGCTGCGGCACGCCGGTCGTGCCGGGCAGGCTCAGCGGCAATCCCAGTCGGCTGCGCACCGCCAGATAGCCGAACGCCTGCGCCTCCAAGGCGTCGCCCTGCCAGTCCACCGCGTCCACCGGCTCGACCACCGTCCCCAGCATCTGCCGCAGCAATTCCATCAGGAAGCCGTTCAGCCGCCCGCCGCCCGTGACCAGCCAGCGGACGGGCGGTTCCGGCAGCAGTTCGGCCGAGCGGGCGACCGAGGCCGCCGTGAAGGCGGTCAGCGTCGCCGCTCCGTCGGCGGCGCTCAGGGCCGATACGGGCGACGGATCGAAGGCGTCGCGATCCAGCGACTTCGGGGCGGGCTGGCCGAAATACGGCGAACCCATCAGGCGCGCCAGCACGTCCTGGTCGATCGTGCCGGATGCCGCCAGCGCCCCGTCCGCGTCGTAACCTCGCCCGGTGTGCGACAGTACCCAGTCGTCGATCAGGGCGTTGCCCGGTCCGGTGTCGAAGGCCAGCACGTCTTCGTCGCCGTGCCCCAGCCACGTCACGTTGGCGACGCCGCCGATGTTGAGCACCGCCAGCGGCCGTTCCAGCGTTGCGGCCAGCGCCCGGTGGAACAGCGGCACCAGCGGAGCGCCTTGGCCGCCGGCCGCGACATCGGCGGTCCGGAAGTCGAAGACGACGGGGATGCCGGTCAGCCGAGCCAGCAGCGACCCGTCGCCGATCTGCCACGTCCGGCCCTGGTCGGGCGCGTGGAAGATCGTATGGCCGTGGAAGCCGATCAGGTCGATGCCGCCTGCTTCCCGCGCCAGCCGCTTGACCGCATCGGCGTGCAGTTCGGTCAGCTCGCGCTCGACCTCCGCCACGGGACCCTTGCCGCCCAGGCAACCGCGCAGCTTGGCCCGGAACTCGTCGCCGTAGGGGATCGTCAGATGCGCGCCGGTCTCGACATGGGAGATGCCGTCGGTGCGGATCAAGGCCGCGTCGATCCCGTCGAGCGAGGTGCCGCTCATCAGGCCCAGGGCTGTCCGCAGGGGAGAGGACGTCATGGCTTCACTGCCGTTGCTGGTTGATGACGATGTAAGCGAGTAAATTTACCGAGCATTCCGTTTCCCACGGCCTGTTTCCCACGGCCTGTTTCCCACGACGCACCGTGACGCCGCAAGCCCCGCTGGCTCGATCGGGCCCTTTATGCTAACAGACGCGCCTTGACTAAACCTTGCATCAAACCCTGGAACAGCGTGATGAGCGATCTCCGTTCGGAATTTCTGCGCACCCTGTCGGCGCGCGGCTTCATCCATCAGTGCACGGATGTGGAAGGCCTGGACAAACTGGCCTCCGAGGGAGTCGTCACCGCTTATATCGGCTATGACTGCACGGCGGACAGCCTGCATATCGGGCACCTCGTCTCGATCATGATGTTGCGCCTGCTCCAGCGCACCGGCCACAAGCCGGTGGTCCTGATGGGCGGCGGCACGACCAAGATCGGCGATCCGACCGGCCGGGACGAAAGCCGCAAGATGCTGACGGACGAGCAGATCGCCGCCAACATGGCGAGCATCAAGCGGGTGTTCGGCCAGTTCCTGACGTTCGGCGACGGACCGACCGACGCCGTCATGGTCAACAACGCCGACTGGCTGGAAAAGCTGGAATACATCACCTTCCTGCGAGACATGGGCGTCCACTTCACGATCAACCGCATGTTGACTTTCGACAGCGTAAAGTTGCGGCTGGAGCGTGAGCAGCCGATGACGTTCCTGGAATTCAACTACATGATCCTCCAGGCCTACGACTTCCTGGAACTGTTCCGCCGGACCGGCTGCCGGCTCCAGATGGGCGGCTCGGACCAGTGGGGCAACATCGTCAACGGCGTCGAGCTGGGCCGCCGGGTCGATCAGGCCAGCCTGTTCGGCCTGACGACCCCGCTGATCATGACATCGTCCGGCGTCAAGATGGGCAAGTCGCTCGGCGGCGCGGTCTGGCTCAACGCCGACCGCCTGTCGTCGTACGATTACTGGCAGTTCTGGCGCAACACGGAGGATGGCGATGTCGGCCGCTTCCTGAAGCTGTTCACCGAACTCTCGCTGGAAGAAATCGCCGAGTTTGAAAAGCTCGAAGGCGCCGGCATCAACGAGGCGAAGAAGCGGCTGGCCTTCGAGGCGACCAAACTCGCCCACGGCGAAGCGGCGGCGCTGGAAGCGGCGGAGACCGCCAGACGCACCTTCGAGCAGGGCGCGCTGGCCGAAGGCCTGCCGACGATCGAGGTGACGTCGGCCGACCTGGCCGCCGGCATCCCGGTAGTCGATCTGCTGGTCCGTGCCGAGCTGGCAGCATCCAAGGGCGAAGCCCGCCGCCTGATCAAGGGCAACGGCGCCCGCCTGAACGACGAGGCGATCGGGGACGAAGCCCGCGCCGTGACGGCGGCCGACCTGAACGCGGACGGCGTGCTGAAGCTGTCCGCCGGCAAGAAGCGGCACGTGCTGGTCAAGGTGGCGTGAGAGCCACCCCTCAATCCGACTCCGGATACTCATAGACCCAGGGGTCCTTCTTGACCCCCGGGTCATGGTCCAGGAAGAACAGGTTTCGCAGGAAGCCCGGCGCCAGCACGGCCAGGGGATTGACGCTGACATTCGGATCGCTGAGTTTCCCGTCGATCCTGTATGTCGCGGAGAAGACGCCCTGACCCTCGCCGCCGGTCACGATGTCGCCCAGCAGCGGGATGATGCCGAGCAGGCGGTTCAGTCCGTAGACCGGCACGATGGTTCCCTGCAACTCCGCCCGGTCGGCCTTGAGGTCGACCAGACCCTCCATCGTCAGGCCCAGCGCCGAACCCGATGTGCGGACGTTCTTGAACCAGATCTTCTTCAGCGACTCTTCCCAGCGGAACTCGCCGGTCAGCTTGGCGAAGCTGATGCTGCGGCCTTCCACCAGTTCGGCGAAACCGCTGGGCGAGGCGGCGTTGAGCAGGCGGGCCAGCGCCGGAGCGTTGACCGCCTCGTAGTCGTTCATCTCGATCCGGCCCGCCAGCGCGCTGTCGGGCTTGGCCGGGTCGGTGCGGCCGACGATGGTCAGGCGTCCGCCGCGTATGTTGTCGAACAGGTCGAGCGCATGCAGCAGGGCGCCGGCGTCGCTGGTCTCCAGCACCAGGCGCCGCGCCCTGCCGTCCGGTCCGTAGCGCAGGACCATGGGAGCGTTCGCGTCGCCGACCTTCGATTCCACCTGCGCCGAAGTCCAGTCCAGCCGGTCGCGCTTGAGATCGGCCTGGACGTCGCGCAACGCGCGGCCATCGCCCAGGATGACGCGGCCGAGCTTGGCCGTCACTTCCAGCGGTACCTTTTCCTCTGGGTTTCCGGCCTCGGTGCCGTCGCGGCCCGGCCCTTTGCCGTCCTCCATCAGCGGACGGGCGTCCAGGCTGCGTCCGGACACCTGGAGCTTCCAGCCGCCTCCGGCTATCGGAACGGCGGAACCCGAGGCTCGCGTCTCCCCCAGCGACAGGTCCGAAACGCTGGCGCCGGCGACCCTGTCGCCGCCGCCCGCCAGTTCGACCGCGCCGGCCGCCTTCAATCCCGCCGTGTCGATGGTGATGCCGGACAGGCGCAGCGCATCGCCCCGGTTCAGTTCCAGCGTGCCCTTCAGCGTGCCGGGCAGCCCCGGAGCCTTGGTCCAGCCCAGCGGTTCGACCGCCATGGCGGCCTCCCGCAGGTCGAAGGTCGCGGCAAGGCGGCCCTGGCCGGGCTTGGCGACGGTGTAGACCGCGTCCATCTGGACGGGACCCGACAGGTACGGCTTGGTCGGAAATCCCAGCCGCTCGCGGTCGCCGTCGCCGACCTCGCCGCGCGCGGTGATCCGGGTCAGGATGTCGGCCTT
>NZ_JCACHA010000842.1:0-8502 GCF_059503625.1 Skermanella sp. | reverse complement strand
CCATGTCCTGATCGATCAGGCAGCGAAGAATATCGTCGAGAATGTCATAGGGCGGCAGGTTGTCCACGTCGGTCCGGTCGGGCTTCAACTCGGCGCAGGGCGGGCGGTTGATGACGTATTCCGGAACGACCCTGCCGGCGGGGCCGTGGACGCCCTCGGGCAAGGCCGCGTTACGCCAGCGAGCCAATGCCACGATATCGGTCTTGTAGAGATCCCGCAGGATTGCGAAGCCGTTGGAAACGTCGCCGCTCAGGGTGAAGTATCCGGCGTACAGGTCCGACCTGTTGAGCGAAGACAGCACCAGCGCGCCGAACTTGTTGGACAACTGCAACAGGGTCACGGCGCGCACTCGCGCCTGGACGTTTTCTTCCGTGACGTCTGGGTCCCGGCCCGCGACAAGGGGCGCCAGCATCGTCTCGAAAGCCTTGAGAGCCGGATCGATGACGATTTTTTCAAGCGTGCAGCCGAGCAGCTCCGAAACCTCATGGGCGTTCTGGAGGCTCTGCCGCGTCGTGACGGGGGATGGAAGAAATACCGGGCGCACCCGGTCGGGGCCGAGGGCATCCACCGCCACCGCCGCGGCCACCGCGCTGTCGAGGCCGCCGGACAGGCCGAGAACGACCGTCGCGAAGCCGTTCTTGTTGACGTAATCCCGCAGCCCCGATGTGAGCGCCTGCCAAACGGCTTCATGACCGGCTGGGGGTGGCGCCAGTTCGCCCTCCCTGCCCGTCCAGCTCTCGCCGTCACGCTCCCAGCGGGTCACCAGGAGGGCTTCCCGGAAGGCAGGGGCGTGCGCCTTCAGCGCACGGTCCGCACCCAGCGCGAAGGACGAACCGTCGAACACCAGATCGTCCTGACCGCCGATTTGGTTCACCGTGAGGAGAGGCAGGCCCGTCTCGGTCACGCGCGCGACCGCAACGCCGACCCGCCGGTCCAGGGCATCCGGAGCGAAGGGCTCGGCGGACAGGTGAACCAGCAGCTCGGCGCCGCATTCGCTCAGCGCCTCCGCGACGTCGGGTGTCGAGATGTCGTCGCCGACGAGCACGCCGAAACGCACACCCCGGAAGTTCAGCGGTCCCGGCACCGGTCCGACCGCGTATGCCGCAGATCGCTCCGCCGGCGCGACATGGCGGAATCGCACCGTCGCGATGGCACCGGCTTCGAGCAGCAGCGCTGCGTCATGAACCTTGCCGTCAGACCGCCAGGGCGCCCCCAGCAGCACGGCGGGACCGCCATCCGAGGTTTCAGCCGCGAACTCGCGGACCGCGGCCTCGATCGCATCCAGGAAGAAGGAGCTTGTCGCGAGTTCGCCCAGAGGACAACCGGTTACCGAAAGCTGCGGGCATACTACCAGGTCGGACGATCGAGCCGCCGCTTCGGCCCGCGCGGCTCGGATCCGGCCGATATTCGCCGCGATCGCACCGACTGTCGGGTTGATCTGGGCCAAGGCGATGGCGATGCGGTCTGTCATGGCACGCGGGCTCCCGGGGTATCGTCGCCGGCGAAGGTATCAGTCATCCCCGCCCTGTCAATCCTCGCCACCGGCCTTCCCGACATGCCGACGGCAGGCGGTGAGGGAAGCCGTCAGGCAGCGGCCGATCCCGTCACCCGCAGGACGCCGGCCACCTCGGCGGGAGTGAGCACGCGTTCGAATTTCAGGTGCGTCGCGCTCTGGTCGGCCGAGAGGATCTGCCCCCGCAATCCTCCCGAAGGCCCGGCAGGTTCAGGTCGATCCGTCCACCGCTCGTTCCTTCGACGAAACCGACCAGGGCGGCGCCGCCGGCCGACAGGTTGATCATCTGGACATTGCGGCTGGCGCCGCCGCTGGAGACGGAGACCTGAAAGCTGACCGGCCTGCGCTGATGAATGCGCCGGTCGAATACCTTGTGGGTCCGCATCGTGCTCATCAGACGATCGATCTCGTTCTGAAGGCTGCCGACCTGGTTCGTCATCGTCCCGGTAACGCTGTGCACCTCGTGCATCAGGTCCGACGCCTGACCCGTGTCATGGGCGACTTCCGTGATGTTGCTGGCGACCTGCCGGGTTCCGGCGGCCGCTTCCAGCACGCTTCGGCTGATCTCTCCGGTCGAGGCCGTCTGTTCCTCGATCGCGGCGGCGATCCCGGCGGAAATCCCCTCCACCTCATGGATGACGCCGACGATGGTCTGGATACCGGTGACCGCCTTCTCGGTTTCCGCCTGGATGCGGGAGATCTGGGCGGAAATCTGCTCGGTCGCACGAGCCGTCTGGTTAGCCAGCGCCTTGACTTCGTTGGCGACGACGGCGAAGCCTTTGCCGGCTTCGCCGGCACGGGCGGCCTCGATCGTCGCGTTGAGTGCCAGCAGGTTGGTCTGGCTCGCGATCTCGTTGATGACGCGGACGATCTGGCCGATTTCGCCGGCGGCCTGGGCAAGGCCGT
Source organism: Skermanella sp. (assembly GCF_059503625.1). Classification (NCBI taxonomy): domain Bacteria; kingdom Pseudomonadati; phylum Pseudomonadota; class Alphaproteobacteria; order Rhodospirillales; family Azospirillaceae; genus Skermanella; species Skermanella sp. Next base: position 6,083 of record NZ_JCACHA010000842.1, on the reverse strand, counting down.
TGACGCTGTCGTTGGCGGCGGCTGCCTGATCGACCGCCTGCCGCGTGACAGTGCGCGACTCGTTGACCTGGCGGCTGATCTCGGACACCGAGGCGGACAGTTCCTCACCGGCGGCGGCAACCGTCTCGAAGCTGGCGGTAGCTTGCTCGGCGGCCGATGCGACGGCGACAGCGTTGCCGGCGACGCGGTCGATCGCTGCCGAAGTCCGGCGCGTGACGTCGGCGACATGGCCGCCGCTCTCGGCGACATGGCTTACGACGGAGTGAACTTCAGTCTCCAGGGTATCCGCGAGTTGCCAGAGTTCCTTCTGGCGGTTCTCGTCACCGGATTCGATGTAGCAGGAGATCGCAAGGTCCATGTCCAGGGAAACCGTCTGGACGATAGCGCGCAGCACGCTTTTCAATCTAGCCGGCTGCCAGCGGTACTTGTCCACCGCTGCGGCCATCAGTTCCGTCATCGCAAGGGCGTAGCCGCCGATATACCAGCGCGGCTCCAGACCGATCCGCTGGTGCGTCGTGCCGATCGCAACGGTATGTTCGAGCTGTGCTTCATCGAAGGTACCCGCGAACAGACCGGTCCAATGCCGGCTCTGCGCGCTCTTCAGGTGATCGATCGGTACGCCGGACAACATGGCGCGGGTATCGGGATTGGCTGCCATGTGGGCGTAAAATCGCTCCATGAGCTTTGGCAGCGTCGCTTCCAGGATGGGAGTGAAGTTCCTGAGCGCCTCGCGGGTTTCGTCATCGATGCCCAGAAAGGTCAGCCGTACTTCACGATCCAGTTTATTCGCCATCCTGTTTCCGCTCCCCAAGGTCGACTGCGCCAGTTCATGCAATCCTGAGCGGGTTCTATGACCAAAGCATTACAACGGGAAGGGAAAATACGACCTTCGGATGGAAAATTTCCGTTCCGCCGCCTGGATGCGATCGGTTGGCGGAACAGAAATGACAGCGAGGCTTCCTGAGCGGTACGGCTATTTCCTGAACAGGAACTCGCGGCCTACCTTGACGCGCTTCTCACCGTCATATTCGATGATGTCGGCGGTCGCGTAAGTTTCGGTCCAGCGCTCCGGCAGATAGCTGCCGGTGCCGATCACGTCGATCGGCGCCTGCGCTTCCGCCATGATACGGCACTTGGCGGGACTGAAACCGCTGCTGGCGACGATCTTGACCTTGTCGAAGCCGGCCGCGTCCAGCGCGTCGCGCAGATGGAAGATCGCAGCCGCGGAAACTCCGGTTCCGATCAGGTAGCGAAGCTGGGTCTCGTCCCGGTAGCCGCGGATCGCCGAGGGAACGTGCTTTTCCAGCACGGCATAGGAGCCCGGCGGGTCCAGCCCTTCGATGAAGCGTCCGCCCGGCGTATCGATCCGCATGCTGAGGCGGCCGGACGCGGCAAGCTCCGGCAGACGGCGGCAGACTTCCAGGCTGTCGGTCACTTCCCGGCCGAAATAGTCCACCAGCACCGTCAGGGCCTGGTCGGGGAAGGTTTCGTGGAACATCTCTGCGGCGCGTGCGGTCGAGCCGGCATAACCGATCAGCGCGTGCGGCATGGTGCCCATGCCGGCGGTGCGGCCGAAGTAATGAGCGGTGGCGTCCGTGGCGTTGCCGATGAAGCCGACGGCGCCGACTTTCCGGGCCGCCCGCGCCGAACCGACGCTGGCCGCATAGGCCATGATCTCAGCCATGTCGGTGCCGGCGCAGTGCCGGGCGTCCATGGCGAGGAAGGCGACCTTGGGCAGGTCCGCGCACATCGTGAAGGCGTTGTAGGCCGATACGCAGGCGGGACCCAGCTTCATCAGGAGCAGAGTCTCCAGGTCGACCAAATGGTAGAGCGGACCGGAGATATACAGGATCGGTTCGCCGGCGCCGACCCAGCGGCCCTCCCGATGGATCAGGTCGATCTCGACTTCGAATCCGCGTTCGCGGGCGACACCCTCGAGCCACTCCACCGCCAGCCGGGGGGCCGATACCACCGGCCGGCGCATGAAGATCGCGTATGTGACCCGCTTGTCGCCAAAACGGCCCACAGTGGCCTTGGTCCGCAGAAAGTAGGTGTCCGTCCAGCGGGCGATGTCGGCGACCGATGGATTAAGGCGTTGCGGTTTGCTGTCTTCCTGGCTGTCCAAGGTCTTGCTGCTCTTGTTGATGCCGTTACCGGGCCGATTTTTACCAGGTCACTCCGCAGCGGCTGTCCGGCGATCCCGATCCTGCTGCATGCGGCTTCCCTTCAGACCCTCGGCGATCAGGAACGCCAGTTCAAGAGCCTGACTTGCATTGAGCCGTGGATCACAGTGGGTATGGTAGCGCTTGGCCAAGGCGTGGTCGGTGATCGCCTGGGCGCCGCCGGTGCATTCGGTCACGTCCTGGCCGGTCAGTTCGAAATGGACGCCACCGGGGTGCGTGCCTTCGGCCTGATGAACGGCGAAGAAGTCCTTCACTTCCGACAGGATACGGTCGAACGGGCGGGTCTTGTAGCCGGTCGAGGACTTGATCGTGTTGCCGTGCATCGGGTCGCAGGCCCACACGACCACCCTGCCCTCTTTCTGGACCTTTCGGATCAGGGCCGGAAGCTTGTCCTGGACCTTCTCGAAGCCCATGCGGGCGATCAGGGTCAGCCGGCCCGGCTCGTTCGCCGGGTTCAGCATGTCGATCAGGCGGATCAGCTCGTCCGGGTCGCTGGTCGGACCGCATTTCAGGCCGATCGGGTTCTTCACACCGCGCAGGAACTCGACATGGGCATGGTCGGGCTGGCGGGTGCGGTCGCCGATCCACAGCATATGGGCCGAGACGTCGTACCAGTCGCCGGTCGTGCTGTCGATGCGCGTCAGTGCTTCCTCGTAGGGGAGCAGCAGCGCTTCGTGGCTGGTGAAGAAGTCGGTCTCGCGCAGTTGCGGCGTGGTTTCGCCGGTGATGCCGCAGGCCGCCATGAAGTTCAGCGTCTCGTCCAGCCGGTCGGCGAGGTCGCGGTAGCGCTCGCCCGCCGGGCTGCGCTCGACGAAGCCGAGGTTCCACTGGTGGACCTTGTGCAGGTCGGCATATCCGCCCTGGGCGAAGGCGCGCAGCAGGTTGAGCGTGGCGGCGGACTGGTTGTACGCCTGGACCATGCGGTCGGGATCGGGTTCGCGCGAGGCGGACTCGAAGTCGAAGCCGTTGATGATGTCGCCGCGGTATGCCGGCAGTTCGACGCCGTCGATCGTTTCGGTATCGGCCGAGCGCGGCTTGGCGAACTGGCCCGCCATGCGGCCGACCTTGACCACCGGCGTAGCGCCGCCGAACGTCAGCACGACCGCCATCTGGAGCAGGACGCGGAAGGTATCGCGGATGTTGTTGGGATGGAATTCGGCAAAGCTCTCGGCGCAGTCGCCGCCCTGGAGCAGAAACGCCTTGCCGCCCGCGACGTCGGCCAGGGCCGACTTCAGGCGCCGCGCCTCTCCGGCGAACACCAGCGGCGGGTAGCTGGACAGACGCTGCTCGGCCGCGGCCAGTTTGGCCTGATCGGCATAGAACGGCATCTGCTTGACAGGCTTCGAGCGCCAGGTGTTGGGAGTCCAGCGTTCGGCCATTGTACCATACCTCCACAGGGACCGGACGGCTTTGCCAAAGGCCCGGTCAATTATCGTTTATCCAAGACGTCTGGCTATACTTGGTTCAGCCAGCGTTTTCCACACTAAACAACCTCCGGCGACTCGAGGGCGGGCATGTCCTCCGCACACGGGTTGGACATGGGGGATGGACATGCCGGAAGACCCGGTTATTCGGCCGCCTGCCGCTGTGTGGGATCGGGAACCTTGTCGCGCATCGTGACGAATTCTTCCGCCGCAGACGGGTGAAGCCCGATCGTGCGGTCGAACTGCCGCTTGGTGGCGCCGCAGTTCATGGCGATGGCAAGGCCCTGGACGATTTCCGGAGAGTCCGGACCCAGCATGTGGGCACCCATGACCCTGTCGCTCTTGCGGTCCACCACGAGCTTCATCAGCGTCCGTTCGTCCCGGCCGCTGATGGTGTTCTTCATGGGCCGGAACGCGCTCTTGTAGACGTCGATCTCGCCGCAGATCTGACGGGCCTGGGCCTCCGTCAGACCGACCGTCCCGATCGGCGGGCTGCTGAACACGGCGGTCGGGATGTTGGAGTAATCGACTTCCATCGGGTTGTCGTTGTACGTCGTCTCGACGAACGACCTGCCCTCGGCGATGGCGACGGGCGTCTGGGCCACCCGGTTGGTGACGTCGCCGACCGCATAGATGTTGTCGATATTGGTCCGCGACCAGGAATCGACCTTCACGCCGCCCTTGGCGTCCATGACGACGCCGACTTCCTCCAGGCCCAGGTTGCGGGTGTTGGGCACCCGGCCGGTCGCGGCGAACACCAGTTCCGTCGGGTGCCGCTCGCCGGACTTGGTGACGACGCAGTAGCCGTCGTCCAGCTTTTCCAGGCGGTCGAGCTTGACGCCGGTCAGGATCGTGATGCCGCGCTTCGTCATCTCCTGCGCCAAGGCCTGACGGATGTCGTCGTCGAAGCCGTTGAGCAGGTCGCCGCTTCGGATCATCATCGTGACGTCGACGCCGAGCGCATTGAAGATACCGGCGAACTCGACCGCGATATAGCCGCCGCCGACGATCACCATGCGTTTCGGCAGTTCCTTGAGGTCGAGGGCCTCGTTGGAGCTGATGGCGTGTTCGAAGCCCGGAAGGTCGGGGCCGATCGGATGCCCGCCGACGGCGATCAGGATCGTCTTGGCGGTGTAGCGGCGGCCGGCAACCTCGACGGTGTGGCGGTCGATTAGGCGGCCGAACCCGTCGAACAGGGTGACGCCGGCCTTCTCCAGCATGCCGATATAGATCCGGTTCAGGCGGTCGATCTCGCGGTCCTTGGCGTCGAGCAGCTTGCCCCAGTGGAATTCGGGGATCGTGGCGTCCCAGCCGTAGCCGACGGCGTCTTCGAAGGCGTCGCGGAACTGGCCGCCGTAGACCAGCAGCTTCTTCGGCACGCAGCCCCGGATGACGCAGGTGCCGCCGACCTTGCTCCCTTCACAGATCGCCACGCGGGCGCCATAGGCCGCCGCACGCCGGCTGGCGGCAACCCCGCCCGACCCGGCGCCGATGGTGAACAGATCAAAATCATAGGAAGCCATCGTCTATTCCCTTCCCCCAACAACCATATCAGAAGATGCCTTAGCCTAATGCAGATGGCGATGGAAGGCACAAGACGGAAGCGGCCGCATCCGCATAGCTCCCGCGCCGGGCATGGATGGAGACTTCCGGCCAAGCCCGGCCCTGACGTATGATGCGCCGCGGTAGCCTCATGCACAGGGCGGACCGGCTATTTTTTTCCCGGCCGCCGTTCCGGGGGATCGGACGATGGACCACCGTGACGCCTTGGCGCCCCTGATCGAGCTCGTCGGCGTGTTCGCCGGATCGGCCGCCAGTCCGCTTACGGCTGCCGCCATCCTGATCCTGGCGCTGTGCCTGAGCCGCTATGGCTTGTATCTGATGCTCGCGGCGGCGGTCGGCATGTCCGATGGCGCCTTCGGGGAGGTAACGGGGGTCACGACCGTAGGGCTGATATTCGGGACGCTGATCGGAGCGGCGGCTACCCTGCTTCAGGCATGGTGCGTCTGGCCCGTCGTGTCTGCGATGAAGAGCATCGGGGGAGCCATCGTCCGGAGGTTCGGCCCGGACTGAAAGGCAGCGGCTGAAGTTTCGCGGCCGTAGAAATGAAACGGGCCGCCCCCAGGGGACGGCCCGTCTCAACCATGGTGCAGCCGGTGTCAGCCGCGTGATTCGGTCGGTGCCTTCTGTCCCTGTTCAGCGGACGTGCCGCCTGCAGGGGCTTGGGCGGAGTGGGTCGTGTGCGAAGGGCAGGCACTGGCGACCCCAGCCATCAGAAGAGCCGCGATACCGAACAGAGCGGCAGTCACAGGCTTTGCTCCATGAGACATTGGATCACCTCCTTTCCGTTGTTTGCATATGCGGAGATGGTCGCACATCCGGAGACGCCGTCAAGACCCATAATGCTCCACCGATCAGCAAAAAATCGGGACCAATGAATGAACTATCGTTGTGAGAGGCAGCAAATGACACCAAC
>NZ_JCACHA010000841.1:0-8518 GCF_059503625.1 Skermanella sp. | reverse complement strand
TTACCGCCGTCGCGACGCTGAACGCGACCCGCATCTGCATGCCGCTCGAATAGATCCGCAAGGGCTGGTCGAAGTAGTCGCCGATCTCGGCGAAGTCCTCGATCTCGGGCATCAGCGTGTCGATCCGGTCGCGGGTGAAACCCATCAGGCCGGCGACGTTGTAGACGTTCTGGCGGCCGGTGAACTCCGGGTTCATGCCCATGCCGAGTTCCAGGATCGCGGCGATCCGGCCGTGGACATCCACCCGGCCCGCGGTCGGGCGAAGGGTTCCGGTGATCAGCTTCAGCAGCGTGCTCTTGCCGGCGCCGTTCTGGCCGACCAAGCCGACCGCTTCTCCCGGAGCCACGCGGAAGCCGATGTTCCGCAGCACCCACTGTTCCTTGAGGATATCAGGCTTTCCGCCGAACCAGGAGAGCACCCGCGACCATTCGCTCCGATAGGTGCGGAACGCCTTGCCCAGTCCGTCGACATGCAGAACGGTCGCGGTCATAGCACGTCGACCATCTCGGCGCCGGCACGCCGGAACATGAACATGCCGGCAGCCATCAGCCCGAAAGCCAGCAGGGCGGTGCCGGTCAGCGCCGAGAGATCCGGCATCCTGCCGAACACCAGTACCTCGTGATAGGCCGAGACCAGCGGATAGAGCGGGTTGAGGAACAGCATCGCCCGCAGTCCGTCGGGAAGGACGCTGGGGACATAGACTACCGGGGTGAACCAGAATCCGATCTGAAGCACCAGAGGGATGACTTGTCCGACGTCCCGGATGAACACGTTGAGGATGCCGAGCACGATCCCGAAGCCGAGCGCCAGCGCCAGGGTAAGCGCCGTAAGGACCGGCAGCAGCAGGATCGAAGGGGACAGGCCGTGACCCAGCACGGCGAAGACCGCGATGATCGCCAGCAGCAGCAACCCGTTGTTGACGAGAGCGGTCCCGGTCGTGATCAGCGGCAGGCAGATCTTGGGAAAAACCATCTTCTTCAAGATGTTGCCGTTCTCGATGAAGATCGTCAGGCAGCGTGTGACGACATCGGAGAAAAGGGACCAGCACAGGATGCCCGCCGTCAGGTAGATCGCATATCCGTATGTCTGATCGGCCAGTTCCGGAAGTCGGGCCGATAGCAGGGATGACAATATCAGGGCATAGATACAGACTTGGACCAACGGATTGATGATCATCCAGATGCCGCCGATCCGGCTTCTGATGAAACGGCTCATGAACTCAGTTTTGATCGACGAAACGATGAAGTACCGAAAAGCCCAGGTACTTCTGAGCATTGACCACATCAAAATCTTCCTCTTGCCGGCAGCTTCTTGGATCGGCTTCACGGCAAATTTAGAGAGTCGGAATCAAACACCATAGGGCCGGCGCATCCTGGAGGACGCGCATTCATGCGGAACAGTTCGCAGATGGCGGGGGATATAGCATGGGACGATGCCTATTGCGAGCAATTCAGGAATACACAGATCCTAATATAAGAGTATGCAATGCGGTTGAAACCAGAAGCAAAAATCCATCGAGAATCCAAGCCGGTTTTGATATGAATCATCTCGATCAAAGTCCAAAATCGTTTAAAATGCATGAGTCGTCCGTGCACGTAAAATGGGTACGTCAGACATGGCTTGCGCCGGGGAGGATAAGTTTCCCTTCGCATCCGAGGGGGGAGCTACAATAATGACCGACAACGGTCGCAGTGCGGCTCCGGCCATCGAACGTGATCACCGGGAGTGCGATGCGCTGACCGAACGCCGTCGGATCAAGGTGGAGCACGGCAGCGAGCGCGACCGTTTGTCACAAATCATCGAGGGCAGTCCCGTACCCACCTTCGTCATCGACGAGAACCATGTCGTTACCCACTGGAACCGGGCATGCGAGGCGATCTTTTCCGTTCCGGCGGCGACCATCATAGGGACACGCAGGCAACGTGAAATCTTCTACGGCAAGGACCGGCCCTGCCTAGCCGACTTGATCGTCGATCAGGCCGGGGAAGAGGCCTATGAACGATACTACGGCGGAAAATACCGCAAGTCGGCCCTGATCGGCGGCGCATACGAAGCCGAGGACCTCTTTCCGGTCTTCCAGGGCGGCCCGCACTGGCTGTTCTTCACCGCGGCTCCCCTGTTCGACAAGAACGGCACTATCGTCGGCGCGGTCGAAACGCTCCAGGACGTCACCGACCGGAAGCTCGCGGAGATGGCGTTCCTCGCCAGCGAGCGGCGTTTCCGCGACCTGTTCGAAACGATGAGCGACAGCGTCGTCATCCTCCAGCCGCAAGACGAGGGCACCGAATTCGTCGTCGCCGACATGAATCCCGCGGCGGAGGCGGCGTGCCTCACGGATCGGGACCAGATGGTCGGCAAGCCGCTGCGGGATGGGGCATCGGCGGCACCGCTTGCTACGGCCGGCCCCGTCTCCGCGGAGACCGCGCTCGCGACGCTGGATGCGGTTCGGCGCGTCTGGCGGACCGGCAGGCCGGAGTCGCGGTTCAGCATCCAGCATGACGAGGGCGGCAAGGCGCTCGATTGCCGGAACACCCATTTCATCCGGCTGCCGACCGGAGAGATCGCCTGCCTGTCGGAAGACGTCACCGAACGGGAGCGGAACCAGGCGGAACTCGAAATGGCCGCCAGCGTCTTCCGGCACACGGTCGAGGGTATCTTCGTCACCGACGCACGGGGCATCATCGTCTCGGTCAATCCCGCCTTCACCCGGATCACCGGCTACGAAGAGCAGGAGGCCGTCGGCCAGTCGCCGCGCCTGCTGCGGTCCGGCCTGCAAGGCGACGATTTTCCGGAAGTCCTCTGGGAAAGCCTCAAGAAGGAGGGAAGCTGGCAGGGCCAGATCTGGAACCGGCGCAAGAACGGCGAGATATTCCTTGAATGGGCGACGATCACCCAGGTCCTCGATGCCCAGGGACGGCCCAGCCGCTACGTGGCGATCTTCAACGACATCACCGATCTTCACCGCAAGGACGAGCAGATCAAGCATCAGGCCTATCACGATGCATTGACCGGATTGCCCAACCGCCTGCTGCTGTCCAAACGCATCGAGCAGGCCATCGCCATCGCCCGGCGGAACGGCCATGGCATTGCCCTGCTGTTCATCGATCTCGACCACTTCAAGACGATCAACGACTGTTTTGGCCACGACATGGGCGACAAGCTGCTGATCGAGGTGGCGCGGCGGCTGAAGTCCTGCGTGCGCGACTCCGACACGGTGGCCCGGCTGGGTGGCGACGAATTCATCATCGTGATCGGAGACACCAGCCAGCCGGAGAGCGTTTCCCAAGTCTGCCATCGTATCCTGAAAAGCCTCCGGCAGCATTTCAGCGAACCCGAGGTCGAGGCGGTCACGGGCAGCATCGGCATCAGCCAGTTTCCCGAGGACGGCGGCGACGCCGAAACGCTGCTCAAGCACGCCGACATAGCGATGTACGAATCGAAGCGGCGGAGCCGGAACACCATCAGCTTCTTCACCGCCGACATGACGCACAAGATGATGCGCCGGCTGGAACTGGAGAGCGATCTGCGCCGCTCGATCGATCATGCCGAACTGGAAGTCTATTACCAGCCGAAGGCCGATATCACCGCCGGCGACATATACGGCATGGAAGCGCTGCTGCGCTGGCGCCACCCGATCCGCGGGATGGTCCCGCCGGACGAGTTCATCCCGCTGGCCGAGGAGATCGGCATGATCGTGCCGATCGGCGAATGGGTCCTGCGGACGGCATGCCGGGACGCCATGGGTCTGCATGCCGCCGGGCAGCGGCTCCACCTGTCGGTCAACCTGTCGATGCAGCAGTTCCGCGATCCCGATCTGGTCGCCCGGATCGCCGGCATCCTTGCCGAAACAGGATTGGCGCCGGAATGGCTGGAGCTGGAGCTGACCGAAACCATCATCATGACCGAGGCCACGCAAAGCATCGAGGCGTTCAACCAGATCAAGCGCCTTGGCGTGGCGCTGTCGATCGACGATTTCGGCACCGGCTATTCCAGCCTGAGCTATCTGACGAAACTGCCCATCGACACCTTGAAGATCGACCGCAGCTTCATCCAGCACTGCGGGCACGACGGCAACAGCGCGACGGTGGTATCCGCCATCATCAATCTCGCAGCCCAGCTTGGCCATTCCGTGGTCGCCGAGGGAGTCGAGACGGTGGCGCAATTGGCCTTCCTGCGGGAACGCAAATGCAGCATGATCCAGGGATACCTGCTCGGCAGACCTGTGCCGCTGTCCGAATTCATCACCAACCTGGCGCGGTGGCGGAAGATCGTGGCGGCCCTGGCTTCGCCGATCGCCTGACCGGGCCGGATTGTCCAGCCGAGCCTGCTCCGGTATTCCGGCCCGGTTGTTCAAGTTGTTCCGATCAAGCATCCCTCTGGAGCGATTATGCCGACTTCCCGGCCCAACTCGCGGGCGCCGCATCCCGTATCGTCGACACTGCCCGCCGTATCCCAGGAAAGCCCCTGGAAGACCCTGACCGGAGAGATCCGGTATGAGAACAAGTGGATCAGGGTAACCGAACACGACGTCATCAATCCCGCCGGCAAGCCTGGCATCTACGGCGTCGTCCATATGAAGAGCAAAGCGATCGGCGTCCTGCCGATCGATGCGGATGGCTGCGTCCATCTGGTCGGACAGTTCCGATATTCGCTGAATGCCTACAGCTGGGAAATGCCGGAAGGCGGCGGTGGGCTGGAAGTCGAGCCGATCGAGGAAGCCAAGCGTGAACTGCGGGAGGAAACCGGCGTCATCGCGCATCGGTGGTCGGAACTGCTGCGCCTTCATACGTCCAACAGCATCTGCGACGAACATGGCGTCATCTATCTCGCCTGGGACCTGGAGCATACGGAGTCGGAGCCGGAAGACACCGAAGCCCTGACGGTGGTCCGCATGCCCTTCGGGCGAGTGCTCGATTATGTGCTCGACGGCACCATAACGGATGCGATGACGGTTACCGCCGTGCTCAAGGCACAGGTGCTGGCGGCGCGTGGCGGCCTGCCGATGGAAGTTGCCGGACTGATCCTCGGCGACCGATCCGGCGGCGCCGGATGATTGTCATAAATCCATTCATTTCAGGGCTGTCCGACCCGCGCCCGGCGATGCACTCTATTCTGGACAACGGTGAATATCGCATATAGACCGTCCCGAAATCAGGTGCGGATATTCCCGTACTAAATTTTCAAAGGGGGCCGGGGGAAACTATGGCTGAAAATCTGCGGGACGCGGCACTGGATTACCATCGCCATCCGACACCCGGAAAGATAGCCGTAGCGCCAACCAAGCCGCTGGCGACCCAGCGCGATCTGGCACTTGCCTATTCGCCGGGAGTCGCCGCGGCTTGCGAGGCGATCGTCGCCGACCCGGCCGAAGCCAGCACCGTCACCAGCCGCGCCAACCTTGTCGCGGTCATCACCAACGGTACGGCGGTCCTTGGACTGGGATCGATCGGCCCGCTCGCCGCCAAGCCGGTGATGGAAGGCAAAGGCGTCCTGTTCAAGAAGTTCGCCGGCATCGACGTCTTCGACATCGAGCTGGACCAGAACGACCCGGACAAGCTGGTCGAAATCATCGCCGCGATGGAGCCGACCTTCGGCGGCATCAACCTGGAAGACATCAAGGCCCCGGAATGCTTCTACATCGAAGAGAAGCTTCGCGCGCGGATGAAGATCCCGGTCTTTCACGATGACCAGCACGGCACCGCCATCATCGTCGGCGCCGCCATCCTGAACGGCCTGCGGGTCGTCGGCAAGAAGATCGAGGACGTGCGTCTGGTCGCGTCCGGCGCCGGCGCCGCATCGCTGGCCTGCCTGGACCTGCTGGTCGACATGGGCATGCCGGTCGGCAACATCACCGTCACCGACATCGTCGGCGTGGTCTACAAGGGCCGCAACGAGCTGATGGACCCGCGCAAGGAGCGTTTCGCTCAGGAAACCGACGCCCGAACCCTGGGCGAGGTCATCGCCGGCGCCGACATCTTCCTGGGACTGTCGGCTCCGGGCGTCCTGAAGGCCGCCATGGTCGAGAAGATGGCGCCCAACCCTTTGATCCTGGCGCTGGCCAACCCGACGCCGGAGATCATGCCGGAAGAGGCGAAGGCGGTGCGGCCGGATGCGATCCTGGCGACGGGACGGTCGGACTATCCCAATCAGGTCAACAACGTCCTCTGCTTCCCCTTCATCTTCCGCGGCGCGCTGGACGTCGGTGCGACCACGATCAACGAAGCGATGAAGATCGCCGCCGTGCGCGCGATCGCCGACCTGGCGATGGCCGAGGCGAGCGACATCGTGGCGTCGGCCTATGGCGATCAGGTTTCGGGCTTCGGTCCGGACCACCTGATCCCCAAGCCGTTCGACCCGCGCCTGATCCTCCAGATCGCTCCGGCCGTCGCCAAGGCGGCGATGGACAGCGGTGTCGCGACCCGTCCGATCACCGACTTCCCGGCCTATATCGACAAGCTGAACGAGTTCGTCTTCCGCTCCGGGCTGGTCATGCGCCCGGTGTTCATCCGCGCCAAGCAGGACCCGCGCCGCGTCGTCTATGCCGAAGGCGAGGAGGAGCGGGTGCTCCGCGCTGTCCAGGTCGTGGTCGACGACCGGCTCGCCAAGCCGATCCTGATCGGCCGCCGGGACGTTGTGAGCCGCCGCATCGAGAAGCTCGGCCTGCGTATCCGCCTGGGCGAAAACGTCGAGCTGGTCGATCCCGAGAACGACCACCGCTACAACGACTACTGGACGCTCTACCATCGACTGATGGAACGCAGCGGCATTTCGCCCGATGTGGCGCGGACGGTGGTCCGCACCAACACGACGGTGATCGGTGCGCTGATGGTGCGCCGGGGCGACGCCGACGCCATGATCTGCGGCACGATCGGCAAGTACCGGACGCATCTGTCCGACATCAAGAACGTCGTCGGACTTCGCCCCGGCGTCCGGACCCCGGCGGCGCTCAACCTGCTGATCATGAACAAGGGCACCTTCTTCATGTGCGACACCTATGTGTCGCCGGACCCGACCGTCGCGGAGATCTCCGAGATGACCGCCCTGGCGGCCGAGGAGATCAAGCGGTTCGGCCTGACTCCGAAGGTGGCCCTGCTGTCGCACAGCAATTTCGGCAGCCATGACAGCCCGTCGGCCGTGAAGATGCGCGAGGCCCTGGTCGAGATCACGCGGCGCTGCCCCGATCTGGAAGTCGAAGGCGAGATGCACGCCGACAGCGCGCTGTCGGAGGAGATCCGGGCACGGATCTTCCCGAACTCCCGGCTGAAGGGGCAGGCCAACCTGCTGGTCATGCCCGACCTGGATGCGGCCAACATCGCCTTCAACATGACCAAGGTGATGGGCGACGGGTTGTCGGTCGGTCCGGTGCTGCTGGGCGTGGACAAGCCGGCGCATATCCTGACGCCGTCGGTCACGGTGCGCGGCATCGTCAACATGTCGGCCCTTGCCACGGTGGACGCTCAGGTCTCGGCGTCGGAAGCGGCCGCCAAGGCGTAAAAACGATCCGGGAAATTCGACCCGGCGACTACATACCTGCGGCAGGGTGGTGAGGGCGGGGTGACCGAAGCGGCTCCTGATATCGGGCGGCCCCCGCAGACCGGACCCGAACCCGACCGGGACGGCAGGGTGGATTACGAGTTCGGCGTCTCGCCCGAACTCGTCTCCGAGGTCCGCGACTGTCTCGGCCAGGGGCGGCTTTCGGAGGCGGGCGACAGGATCGCCGGCCTTCATGCCGCCGACCTTGCCGATCTGATCGAGCAGATCGGGCCGGACTTGCGCGGCCCACTGATCGACCTTCTCCGGCCGTCCTTCGATGCCGAGATATTCGCCTATCTCAGCCAGTCGCTTCGCGAAGTGGTGCTGGACCAGCTCGAGCCGAAGGAGCTGGCGGCGGCCGTCGCCGAATTGGAAAGCGACGACGCGATCGACCTGATCGAGGATCTCGAAGCCCATCAGCAGCGCGAGATCCTGGACAACCTGCCGCCCGAAACCCGTGCGGTCGTCGAGGAAGGCCTGACCTTCCCCGAAGACAGCGCTGGCCGCCTGATGTCCCGCGATCTGGTGTCGGTGCCCCAGTTCTGGACCGTCGGCAAGACGCTGGACTACCTGCGCACCGAAGCCGACGCTCTGCCGGAAGACTTCTACGACGTCTTCATCGTCGATTCGATGCGGCGCGTGGTGGGGGCGGTGCCGGTCAGCCGGGTCATGCGCCAGAAGCGGTCGGTCCGGCTGGCGGACATCCTGACGGAAGACATCCGGACGGTCCAGGCGATCACCGACCAGGAGGAAGTGGCTTTCCTGTTCCGGCAGTACGGGCTGGTATCGGCTCCGGTCGTCGATTCCGCCGGTCGGCTGCTGGGCGTGATCACCGTCGACGACGTGGTGGACGTGATCGACGAGGAGGCCGAGGACGACCTGCTCAAGCTGAGCGGCGTTCCCGATACCGATATCTACCGGGCCGTCCTGGACACGACCCGCTCCCGCTTTTCCTGGCTGTTCGTCAATCTGCTGACGGCGATCC
>NZ_JCACHA010000840.1:0-8523 GCF_059503625.1 Skermanella sp. | reverse complement strand
CTTCCATGTCCTGGGATACCACTGGCCCGCGTTCAACGTCGCCGATACCGGGATTTCGGTCGGCGTCGCCCTGATCGTGATCGACAGCCTGTTCGGCGGTCAGGACACGGACGGGGAAAAGGGTGGGACGGACAAGGATTAGGTAAGGGGCCGGGACGTGCGGAACCGGACCTGAAGAGCAACTCGATCTGGATATAAGAGAAACGGCAATGGACGCGATCAGCACTCTTCAATTCCGCCACAACCGACGCGGCCGACGGCTTGCGGCACCGCTGGTCTGTCTGGCGCTGGGCGCACTGGCGCTTTCCGGTTGCGGCCTTTCCCGCCAGACCTTCGGCCTGGACCGGGCGCCGCCCGACGAGTTCAGCGTCCTGACACGCGCGCCGCTGGCGGTGCCGCCGGAATACAAGCTGCGTCCTCCCGTCCCCGGCGCCCCGCGCCCGCAAGAATCCGATACCCGCGAGCAGGCGGCATCGGCCGTGTTCGGCTCCACGCCGCAGACCCGTCAGCAGGCGTCGGCCACCGCCAAGCCGACGACATCAGGCGAGTCCGCCTTCCTCAATCAGGCCGGCGCCGTCGATGTCCAGCCCGGCATCCGCTCCACCGTCAACCGCGATGCCGTGGCGGCGGCGACCCAGGACACAGGCTTCATCGACAGCCTGCTGTTCTGGCAGAAGCAGGACCCGCCCGGCACCGTCGTCAATGCCAAGGAAGAGCAGCAGCGCCTGCGCGAGAACGCGGCGCTGGGCAAGCCGGTGACGGAGGGCAGCACGCCGATCATCGAGCGCCGGAAAAAGGCTCCGCTGGAAGGCTTGTTCAACTAAACACTTGCCGTTTAAGCCTTGCCGTTTAAGCAAGGACGCCCAGTTGACTGTGCACTCCAGTGCCCAGTTGACTGGGCACTCCCGCCTGTCGCGACATGAGCGTCGCGGCAGGCCGCATTTTCCGTTTCGCCCGTGAGGTGTTGCCGTGCCCGTTCCGTTGCGCCGGCTGATCGCCGCGCCCGCTCTCGCCTCCTTCCTGCTGGCTTCGGTCGCCGGCGCCGGCTTCGCGCAGACGCCGCAACCGCAACAGTCGCAGCAACAGACCGAAGCGCCGCGGCCTCCGTCGCTCCGCAAGGGTGTCTTCTTTCCGGAAACCTTCACGCTCGGCAACGGCATGCAGGTCGTCGTCGTGCCCAACCAGCGGGTGCCGGTCATCACCCATATGGTCTGGTACAAGGTCGGCGCCGCCGACGAGACGACCGGCAAGTCGGGCATCGCCCATTTCCTCGAACACCTGATGTTCAAGGCGACTGACGAGCTGAAGCCCGGCGAGTTCAGCCGGATCGTCGCCCGCAACGGCGGCCGCGACAACGCCTTCACATCTTGGGACTACACCGCCTATTTCCAGAACGTCGCCGCCGACCGGCTGGAACTGGTCATGCGGATGGAGGCGGACCGGATGGCCAATCTCAAGCTGACCGACGAGACGCTTCTCCCCGAGCGCGACGTGATCGTCGAGGAACGCCGCCAGCGGACCGAGAACGAGCCCGGCGACAAGCTGTCCGAACTGGTCCAGTCAGCGCTCTTCGTCCACCATCCCTACGGCACGCCGGTGATCGGCTGGGAACATGAGATCCGGCAGCTTACCCGCGACGACGCCAACGAGTTCTATCAGCGCTGGTACGCTCCCAACAACGCCGTCCTTGTGATCGCCGGTGACGTGACCGTCAGCCAGGTGAAGCCGCTGGCGGAGAAGTATTTCGGTCCGATCGCCCCGCGTCCCGTGCCGGCCCGCGAACGGGTCGAGGAACCGCCCTATGCCGCCGAGCGCCGCGTCATCCTGCGCGACGCCGAGGTCCGCCAGCCCAGCCTGCGCCGTCTCTACCAGGCGCCCAGCTACAACCGTGGCGAGACCAAGCACGCTTATCCGCTGGAAGTGCTGAGCGAGATCGTCGGTGGCGGGGCCACCAGCCGGCTCTACCGTTACCTCGTGGTCGAACAGCAGCTCGCCACCGGCGCCGGCACCGGCTATTCGCCGCAGGCCTTCGATATGTCGGTGTTCGGCGCCTATGTCAGTCCCAACCCCGGCGTCGATATGGACAAGCTGGAAGCGGCCCTTGTCGAGCAGTTGAACAAGGTCGTCACCGAAGGCGTCACGCCGGAGGAGGTCGAGACCGCAAAGATCCGGATGGGCCGCGACGCGATCTTCGCCCGCGACAGCCTGCAAGCGCCTGCCATGAGCTTCGGCACGGCGCTGGCGACCGGCCGCACGATCGAGGACGTGGAGGAATGGCCGGAACGGATCGCCTCCGTGACGGTCGAGCAGGTCAACGCCGCCGCCAAGGCCGTGCTCGGCCAGACCAACCCCGTCACCGGCCTGCTGTTGCCGGCCCCCGTGCGGGAAGCCGCCGCCGGCGCCGCCTCCCAGCCCCGGCCCGCCGCCACCCAGCCCGGAACCTCGGGATTGATCCGATGAACTATCCGACGAGCATGCAGCACCGCCTGTCGCACCGCCTGTCATTGCCGGTCTTCCTGGCCGTTTTCTGCCTGATATCGGCGGCCCTGACGTCCACCGCCTCGGCCATCGACATCAAGCGCGTGGTCAGCCCCGGCGGCATCGAGGCGTGGCTGGTGCAGGACGCCAAGGTCCCCCTGCTGTCGATCAAGTTCTTCTTCAAGGGCGGGGTGGAAACCGATCCGCCCGGCAAGGAAGGCCTTGCAAACCTGACCTCGACCGTGCTGGACGAGGGCGCCGGCCCCTACGACAGCGAGGAATTCCAGCGCCGGATGGCCGACAACTCGATTTCGGTCAGCTTCACCGCGACGACCGACGGGTTCTACGGCGGCGTCCATACACTCGTGGAAACTCAGGACGAGGCGGTCGATCTCGCCCGGCTGGCGCTGACCCAGCCCCGGTTCGACGAGGAAGCGGTCGAACGTATGCGGCGCGGCGTGCTGTCCCAGATCCGCCGCGACCAGGGCGATCCGGACTTCCTGGCCCGCCGGGCTCTCTATGAGACGGCATTCCCGGACCACCCCTACGGCAGGCGGGCGCGCGGCACCGTCGAAAGCGTCGGCTCCATCACCAGGGACGACATGGCGGCCTTCGTCCGGCAGCGTTTCGCCAAGGACAACCTGACCGTGGCCGTCACCGGCGACATCGCACCCGACCGGCTCGGTGCCGTGCTCGACCGCATCTTCGGCGAACTGCCCGCCAAGGCAGCCATCAAGCCGCCGGCCGACGTCGTTCCCAAGGGAGCGGGCGAAACGGTGCTGGTGCGCCGTCCGCAGCCGCAGAGCGTCGTGCTGATGAGCCAGCCCGGCATCAAGCGCGACGATCCCGACTGGTTCGCCGCGACCGTCATGAACTACGTGCTGGGCGCCGGCAGCTTCAGTTCCCGCCTGATGGAGGAGATCCGGACCAAGCGCGGGCTGACCTACGGCGTCTACAGCTATCTGGTTCCCTTCCAGCATACGGCATTGGTCATGGCCGGAGGCTCCACCGCCAACGCCAATGCCGGCAAGATGGTCGAGCTGATGAAGGCCGAATGGCAGAAGATGCGGGACCAGGGCGTGACCCAGGCGGAACTGGATGACGCCAAGACCTACCTGACCGGCTCCTTCCCGCTTCAGTTCACGTCCAGCTCGGCCATCGCCGACATCCTGCTCCAGGTCCAGCGCGACAACCTGGGCATCGACTACCTGGATCGGCGCTCCGGGCTGATCGAGGCCGTGACTCTGGAGGACGTCCAGCGCGTCGCCAAGAGGCTGCTCGATCCGGCGGCGCTCCTGACCGTCGTCGTCGGCCAGCCCGAAGGCGTCGAGCCGACCAGGACGAGGGACGATATTCCGAGCTGATTGCAAGTACGGTAGTATGGGGAGCAACCGGAGCGCGGTGAGGCCATCGCTCCGTCCCGGATGTTATTCGGCTGGCTGGCAACTGAAAAACGAGAGGAAGTATTCTCCATGTCCGCTCTGACCGATTCCCCCGCGTGGCAGGCCCTTTCCGCGCACCGCGCGCAGATGGAAAACATCCATATGCGCGACCTGTTCGAGCGCGATCCCGAACGGGCCTCCCGCTTCTCGGCGCGCCTGGACGGCTTCCTGCTCGACTACTCCAAGAACCGCATCACGGAGGAGACGATGGGTCTCCTCCTGGATCTGGCCCGGCAGCAGGACGTCGCCGGCTGGCGTGACCGCATGTTCTCGGGCGAGAAGATCAATACGACGGAGAACCGGGCTGTCCTGCACACGGCGCTGCGCAACCGGTCCAACCGGCCGGTGATGGTGGACGGCCGCGACGTGATGCCGGAGGTCAACCGGGTCCTGGCGCAGATGGGGCGTTTCTCCCAGGCCGTCCGCGACGGCGCCTGGACGGGATATGACGGCGGGCAGATCAAGGACGTCGTGAACATCGGGATCGGCGGCTCCGACCTCGGCCCCTATATGGCGTGCGAGTCGCTGAAGCCCTATGGGCATCCGGACCTGCGGATGCATTTCGTCTCCAACGTCGATGGCACCCACATGGCCGAGACGCTGAAGAAATGCGACCCGGCGACCACGCTCTTCATCGTCGCGTCCAAGACCTTCACCACCCAGGAAACGCTGGCCAACGCCCATACCGCGCGTTCCTGGTTCCTGGAAAAGGCCGGCGACGAGAAGGCCGTCGCCAAGCATTTCGTCGCCGTCTCGACCAACGAGGCGGAGGTGTCCAGGTTCGGCATCGACCCGGAAAACATGTTCGTCTTCTGGGACTGGGTCGGCGGGCGCTACAGCCTGTGGTCCGCGATCGGCCTGCCGATAGCGCTCGCCGTCGGCATGGACAATTTCGAGGCGATGCTGGCCGGCGCCCACGAGATGGACGAGCATTTCCTCAACGCGCCGCCCGAATCCAACCTGCCGCTGCTGATGGCCCTGATCGGCATCTGGAACGCCAACTTCCTGAACGCCCACAGCTACGCGGTGCTGCCTTACGACCAATACCTCCACCGGTTCGCGGCCTATCTCCAGCAGCTCGACATGGAGAGCAACGGCAAGTCGGTGGACCGCAACGGCAACCGCGTTGACTACGGCACCGGCCCGGTGCTGTTCGGGGAGCCGGGCACCAACGGGCAGCACGCCTTCTATCAGCTGATCCATCAGGGCACCCGGATCGTCCCCGCCGATTTCCTGGCCCCGGTAGAGTCGCAGAATCCGATCGGCAAGCATCACCCGATCCTGCTCTCCAACTTCCTGGCCCAGCCCGAAGCGCTGATGCGCGGCAAGACGGCGGAAGAGGTCCGGGCGGAGTTGCAGGGGGCGGGCGTCGTCGGCGCCGAGCTGGAAGCACTGGTCCCCCACAAGGTGTTCGAGGGGAACCGGCCGACCAATTCGATTCTCTTCCGCAAGCTCGACCCGCGCACGCTCGGCCTGCTGATCGCTCTTTACGAGCATAAGGTCTTCGTGCAAGGCGTAATCTGGAACATAAATTCGTTCGATCAGTGGGGCGTCGAGCTTGGCAAGCAACTTGCAAAGGTGATTCTTCCCGAATTGGGGGAAGCTTCGGCGCCTGCCGGTCACGATTCGTCAACCTCCAGCCTGATCGAGGCATGCAGGGAGTAGCGCCGGAGTACCTGCACACGCTATACTGTCGGCTATTGATGTAAATTGCCGATAGCGCGTGTGCAGGTTTAGATGACGCAATCCCGGCCGCTCACGCGGCTCGATCAGGTGCAACTCGATAACGTCGTCCGGCGCCACGAGATGTTCCGTAATGCCCGCATGGGCGGTTCGCGGGCGACGCTGTCGTTCTTCGACCTGTCGGGACTCAATCTCACCGGACGCGACCTTGCCCACGCGGATTTTGTCGGATCGTCCTTGCGCGGAGCCAATCTGGCCGGTGCGCGGCTCGACTGCGCCGCCATGTTCGCCTGCGACCTCCGTCAGGCGAACCTGGAGAACGCCAGTCTGGTCAAGACCGACCTGCGGGGCGCCTGTCTGCGCGGCGCCGTCCTGATCGGCGCCAACATGTTCGAAAGCGACCTGCGCGACGGCACGCTGGCGGAAACGGACCGGGCCGGCAACCTCAAGTTCGTCCAGGTCGATACCCAGCCGACCGAGGCTTCCGGCGCCGACCTGAGCGGCGCCAACCTGACCAATGCCCGGCTGTCCGGCGCCATGGCGATCCACACCGATTTCACCGACGCCGTCATGCGCGGCTGCAAGCTGGTCCGGGCGACCATGCGCGGCGCCAACTTCAGCGGCAGCAACCTGGAAGGCGCCGACCTCAGCGGCGCCGACCTGCGCGGCGCCTGCCTGCGCGGCGCCGTGCTGACCGGCGCTTCCATGACCATGGCGGAAACGGCCGGCGCCGATATGGAGGACATGCTGACCGACCAGCCGGTCGGCCGCCCGGCCTCCTCCCTGGGCCGTCCGCTGGATGAACTTGCCCGCGACCATATGGCCTGGGTCGGCAGCGCCGGCGCCGAGGGAACCAAGCTCGACCTCAGCGGCTTCGACCTGCGCGGCAGCCTCGCTTCCCTGGACAGCATGTGCCTGACCATGGTCAAGGGCATCGGCACCATCTTCTACGGCATGAACCTCACGGGCATCCAGTTGCAGGCGGCCCAGCTCGAGGACAGCGATTTCCGGACCTGCAAGCTGAAGGACGCCGATTTGCGCGGCGTCAACCTGAAGCGCGCCAAGCTGAACAACGCCGATATGAGCGGCGTCAACCTGCGTCCCCTGATGATCGACGACAAGCGGGCGATGCGCTCCGACCTGGAAGGCGCCAAGCTGCGCTACGTCAATCTCAACGGCGCCTGCCTGCGCGGGGTGAGCTTCGCCGGAGCCGACCTGTCTTTTGCCACGCTGCTGGGCGCCGACATGGCGAAGACGGATTTCCGCCATGCCAAGCTGTTCGGCGCGCGGGTCGAACGCGACGCCCTCAGGACCGCCAACCTGGAAGGCGTTGCCGGCCTAAAGGTCTGAGCAAGGCCTGACGCGGGTTTATGAGCCCGACGGGTGGTGACATCCTGCCGGATCATGCGTACATGTTGACCCATGACGATACGCCGCCTCCCCGATACCCTGGTCAATCGCATCGCCGCCGGCGAGGTGGTCGAGCGGCCCGCCGCCGCCGTCAAGGAACTGGTCGAGAACGCGCTGGACGCCGGCGCCACCAGGATCGACGTCGTGGTCCGCGACGGCGGGCGTTCGCTGATCGCGGTGACCGACGACGGCTGCGGCATGACCGCCGACGAATTGGAACTGGCTGTCGAGCGTCACGCCACGTCCAAGCTCCCCGGCGAGGACCTGCTGAACATCGCCACCCTGGGCTTCCGGGGCGAGGCATTGCCCAGCATCGGCGCCGTCAGCCGGCTGACCCTGACCAGCCGGGCCAAGGGCTCCGACAGCGCGTGGTGCATCGCGGTCGAGGGCGGCGCCAAGGGCAGGGTGGCGCCGGCCGCTCACCAGCAGGGCACCCGGGTCGAAGTCCGCGACCTGTTCTACGCGACGCCCGCGCGCCTGAAGTTCCTGAAGCAGCCGAGGACCGAGTTCGACCATGCGGTCGATGCGGTCGAGCGTCTGGCGATGGCCCATCCGCATGTCTCCTTCACCGTCGCGGACGAGGGACGCACCCCCGTCCGGCTGTCGGCCGCCCAGGGCGAGTTGCTGGACGCCCGCCTGACCCGGCTCGGCGCCCTGATGGGGCGGGAGTTCTCCGACAACTCGATCCCCGTCCTGGCGGAGCGCGCCCAGGTCCAGCTCACAGGCCATATCGGCCTGCCGACGCTCAACCGCCCGACCACGCGCCACCAGTACCTGTTCGTCAATGGACGCCCGGTCCGCGACAAGCTGCTGGTCGGCGCCGTGCGCGGCGCCTATGCCGACTTCCTGGCCCGCGACCGCCACCCGATGCTGGCGCTCTTCCTGGAGATCCACCCGGAGGAAGTCGACGTCAACGTCCACCCGGCCAAGGCGGAGGTCCGCTTCCGCGACTCAGCCCTGGTGCGCGGCCTGATCGTCAGCGCGCTGAGGCATGCGCTGGCGCAGGCGGGTCACCGGGCGTCCAACACGGTGGCGACCGCGACGCTCGATGCCTTCTCCGCCGGCGTGGCGCCGCCGGCTCCTTCCCAGCAGCCGGATTTCCGCTACGGCTTCAATAGCGGACACTCCTCTTATATCCCGCGCGATCTGGCCGAGGCCGTATCTGCTTATCAGGCCCCGCTGACCGGCTTCGCCGCCACACCCTCGGCACGCCCTGCGGCGCCGGCCCCGGCAGCCGAGGAACCACCGCCCGACCATCCCCTGGGGGCCGCGCGGGCACAGGTCCATAACACCTACATCGTCGCCCAGACCGGCGACGGGATCGTGATCGTCGACCAGCACGCCGCCCATGAACGTCTGGTCTACGAGCGCGTCAAGCAGGCGCTGGTCGATGGCGGCGTCAAGCGCCAGGGCCTGCTGATCCCCGAAGTGGTCGAGTTGGACGAGCCATCCGCCGCCCGGATCGTCGCCCGCGCTGCCGAACTGGCCGATCTCGGCCTCGTCCTGGAGC
>NZ_JCACHA010000839.1:0-8540 GCF_059503625.1 Skermanella sp. | reverse complement strand
GACGAAGGAGGTGCTTTGGCCTTGCGCGCCCAAATTCGCTATGGCATATACCCGCCACCTCAACGGGCGCTGCTGTAGCTCAGTGGTAGAGCACTCCCTTGGTAAGGGAGAGGTCGACAGTTCAATCCTGTCCAGCAGCACCATCCTAAACAAGCGCATGGCGCGTTGTTTAGTCGAGACCGAGGTCTTCCAGGCGAACTACTATACCGCATCGCCAGCAGCTTCCTCGACTTTGGCCAACTCGCCGCGATCCGCATATGGATCAGCTTTGTCCGCGCCGCCTAGTTGAGGCCGACGAGGGTACAGGCCAAGCAACGTTTCAAAGGCCAGAGGCATCAAATCGCGGCAAAGCTTGATTCGCATGGCCTCGTGACAAATCAGGGTGCGCTCTGTTCAGTGATGCAGGTGAGGAGAAGCTTGAATTCTCGTTAGGGTCACTCCGTCAGGCAACATGGAGCCCTCTAAACATTACGGAGAATTCGCCTGCTCCTGATCATGAATTTGACACCATATGCGTCCTGTATCCATAGCATAAAGGACTTTGTCATGACAAGCGCAGTATGTCGTGTCGCAGCGGTTGGGCTTATTGCTGTTTATTTTGCAACAATAGTAGCCGATAGTGCATCGGCCTGCTCCCGCATCTTGTCGAATACGAATGGTCAGGCTAACGTCGTGGCTCGGACCATGGATCTATACCGCTCGGATGAAGCGAAGATGGTCGTCTATCCGCGCGGATTGGAGAGGGTTTCGAAGACAGGTGACAGCAAGTCCTTTACCTGGAAGTCGAAATTAGGAAGCGTGGCAGTCACCTCGTTTGGAACCGCGACAAGCGATGGCATGAATGAAAAGGGCCTCGTGGCGAACCTTCTCTATCTTGGCGACACCAAATACGAGCAGCGTGACAGTCGGCCTGGCCTGTCAAATCTGCTCTGGGCCCAATATTTGCTCGACAATTTCGCCTCGGTCAAAGAAGCGGTCGAGGGATTGAAGGACGTCCAGATCGTTCCTGTTGAACACAACGGCAAGCAATGACCGCTTCACCTCGCAATATCAGATGCCGAAGCACATTCGGCTATTATCGAATTCGTCAACGGCAGAATGGTCGTTCATCAGGGCAAAGAGTTCACCGTAATGACCAACGAACCGCCGCTGGAGACTCAGCTTAGGAACCTCCAGAATTACAAGCTTTTCGGCGGCACGAAATCGATGCCGGGCGATATTGATCCGGAAAGCCGGTTTGTCCGAGCCGCTTCGTATTTGAAGACTTTGCCGCCAGCCAGGAGCGTGCCAGAAGCCATCGCCGGTGCTCAATCCATTGCCCGCACTGTAGCAGTCCCGCCGGGCGCTAAAGATACGTCCGGCAGTGTTGCCGAGGATGCATGGCCGACACTGTGGTTCACGCTGGCTGACTCAACCAACAAGACTTATTTCTTCCACTCCGCCAGTTCTCCCAATCTCTACTTGGTCGACCTCACGAAGATCGATTTCGGGCCAAATGCAAGAGAACGATCTGTCAACGCGTATGACTGGGCCCTCGCCGGGGACATAACGCAGCGTCTCACCAACGCCAATTGAAATGCCGTGAGGCCTTGAAAGGTCCAACGAAACCTGCTGAGCGGCGTTGAGGGGGTATGGTGAAGCCCCTTGTTTCTGATGATCTCCTACGGTGGTTGCGCCGCTCCTGCCGCCCGAGCGGCCAAAGCCGAAGAGTGTGCGCCCACATCTGCATCCACCGGATCCGCAGGTTCTATTAGATGCTCCTAATACTATCGGGCAGTTATTACCTTCTTACATCACCTTTATCGTGCGTAACGGGCCTTGGGCGTTTTACTGTAGCTTCAGCCAAGAAAAACACCCAATGGAAGCACAGTAACGATGGCCGTTCTCGACTCGCGTATTCCCATATACATGGATGCCTCGGGCACCAGCGATTATAATCCGCTCCAAATTTCATACTTCGTCTATGACAGCGCAACCTACGCGAAGTGGGTCAATCCATATTCAGAGTACGTCGAGATTTGGGGATCATCGAATCCGGCTGCTCAAAGCGCTGTCATCAACTCTCTGAAAGTCTCGGAGTTTGACGGTAGCCTTATTCTGTCGCTTTCCGGCATCGAGCTGAAAATCAATGCCAATGATGTAGACCCGTTAGGGGGCCAGAGCTTCCAGAGCCAATTCACCGGCAACGATGAAATCCGGGGAAGCAACGGGCACGACATCCTGATCGGCTTCAGCGGCAACGACACCATTACGCCGAACGGCGGCGGCGACAATATCGACGGCGGCACCGGGATCGATACCGTCGCACTGTCCGGCAGCCGTGGGACCTACTTCACCTACCGGAAGGGCGACACGACCTTCATTACCGACAACAGCGGCAAGCAGGGCGTGATGCCCACCCACAACGTCGAATCCGTCCGGTTCACCGACGGCACCTACACGATGGCAGAACTGGCCAGTTCGGCGACGGTTGCCGGGACGCACTCGATCTCCCGGCTGTATCTGTCGGCGCTGGACCGGCTGCCGGATCAGGCGGGCCTGAACAGCTGGACCGATGCATCGCGGAACGGGATGACGCTCGAGGAAATCGCCAACGGCTTCGTCGCGTCCACCGAGTTCTCCAACCGATACGGCGGCAACCTGTCGGATGCCGGGTTCATCACGCAGCTTTACGCCAATGTGCTGGACCGCGTGCCCGACTCCGCCGGACAAAGCCATTGGTCGAAGTATCTCGCCGCCGGCAATTCCCGCGCCGAGGCGCTTGTCGGCTTTTCCGAGTCGGCGGAGAATGTCGCCAATTACAAGGACGATGTCCTTCAGCCCCAAGTCGGACGCCTGTATCTGGCGACCTTCGACCGCTTGCCCGATCCGCAGGGCGAGTCGACATGGGTAAACTATCTCAATGCCGGCAATGATCTGGGGAACGTCGCGGTCAGCTTCGTCAATTCGCCGGAATTCCAGCAACGGTACGGCGCTCCCAGCAATCCGGAGTTCGTGGAACTGCTGTACCGGAACGTCCTGGACCGGGCACCGGACGAGGCCGGGCTTGCAAACTGGACCAACGCGCTGGACCACGGCCTGAGCAGGGCCGACGCGCTGGCCGATTTCTCCTCGTCTCCGGAGTTCGTTGCGAAGACGGATTATCTGTGGATGTGACGGCGGCGGGGTCCGACATGCGTCAGGGCTGGCGCGCCCCCATGAACGCCTGCCACGGCCGCGTGACGCGCGGGGTCCCGGCCATCGAAAAGTCGGTGGCGTCGAGCGAGAGGTTGGGGTTGTAGTAGGGGTCGCGGCGCAGGACGTCGCCCCAGCGGTCCTGCATATACTTCACTTCCGAGGCGAAACGGTCGCGGTTCCCCGGCGTCAGGTCGGACCCGCGCGAGGCGGATTCCAGGTGGTACAGCTCCGCGTAGGGGGTCCAGATCACCTGATAGCCGGCTTCCCGGATGCGGATGCACAGATCGACGTCGTTGAAGGCGATCGCGAGGTTGACGGCGTCGAAGCCGCCGACGCTTTCGAACACGAATTTGGGCAACACCATGCAGGCCGCCGTCACGCAGGACAGGTTTTGGCAAAGCCTCAGGCGGGAAAAGTAGCCGTAGTCGTGCCGGCCGAAGCCCTTGTGGGTATGGCCGGCGACGCCGAGCACGCCCAGGATCACGCCGGCATGCTGGATCTTTCCGTCGCCGTACAGAAGCTTGGCCCCGACGGCGCCGACGCCGGGCCGGGCCGGGCCGCGTGGCTGGCCATCTCGGACAGCCAGCCCGGCTCGATCACCTCGATATCGTTGTTGACGAAGCCGATCAGCGAGCCGGTCGCCTGTGTGACCGCATCGTTGTTGAGTGCCGAGAAGTTGAACGGTCCCTCGCGGCGCAGGATGCGGACGCGCGGTTCGGCGGCCAAGCCGTCGAAGTAGGCCAGAGTCTCGGGCTCGACGCTGGCGTTGTCCACGATCAGGATTTCCAGATCCGGATAGTCGGTCCGGTGGAGCAGGCCGTCGATGCAGTTGCGCAGCAGTTCGACCCGGTCGCGGGTCGGCACGATCAGCGACACCCGGGGCGCCGGGTCGGGCAGCGCCCGGCGCACCCTGTTGTAGCCGGCGATGCCGGGCACGACCTGCGCCGCCTGCCCCGTCCGTTCCAGATGCTCCGCCACCGCCCGCCGTCCCGCTTCCGCCGCCTTGGCGCCGTGGTCGGTCGAGAACGAACCCGATGTGGCGAAGACCCGCCAGTGATACAGGATATGCGGAATGTGGCGGATGCGGCCGGGTTCGGTGAGTTCGGTCACGCGCAGGGCCAGATCCCAGTCCTGGCTGCCCTCGAACCCGACGCGGAAACCGCCGGCGGCACGGACCAGTCCGGTCCGGTAGACGCCGAGATGGCTGATCATGTTCTGGGCCAGAAAAAGCTCCGGGTTCCAGTCCGACTTGAAGTAGGGATCGTGACGGTGCCCGTCGCAGTCGATCTTGTCCTCGTCGCTATAGATAAGGTCGGCGGGACCCCTGGCCTCCAGATCGGCCGCGATCCGGTAGAGGGCATGGGAGGGCAGCAGGTCGTCATGGTCCAGCAGGGCCAAGTATTCACCGGTCGCCAATTCCAGCGCGGAATTGCTGGCAGCCGAGATGTGGCCGTTGGCCGCACGGGTCACCAGCCTGATCCGCGACTCGCGCCCCGCATAGCCGGCGAGCAGACGGCGGACCGCCGGATCGGTCGAGGCATCGTCGGCTATGCAGAGTTCCCAGTGGGGATAGATCTGCCCGATCACCGACCCGATGGCCTCGGCAAGGTGGCCGGGATCGGGATCGTAGACCGGCATCAGGACCGAGATCAGCGGCGGCGCCTTCATGGCGGCGATATGCGCAGCGATCGCCGCGATGTCGTCGTCGGCCAGCGTGTCGAACAAGGCGATCCAGTCCTTGTAGCCGTCATGGGCGGGAGCGTTCAGCCGCTCGGCCATCCGCAGCTTGGCCGCGGCGACACCGTGACGCGCGACATAACCGGCCGCGGCGGCGACCCTGCCGGGATTGCGCAGCGCCGCCCGCGCCAGAACGTGGAAGCGGGTGATCGGATCGACGCGGAACCCCGTGATCGTGAAGACGCCAGGCTGGTCCATGGGATCGAAGCACAGTTCCCGGACGCTGTCCGGCAGCCGGATATACTGGTCGACATGGCCGTCGCGCAGGGACGGCAGCGGATGGCTGATGGTCGGCTGGTCGCCCTCCGGCGTTACCCGGATCGTTCCGCTGGCGTAAGGACGTGCGTCGGCTATGGAAAAACGGATCCGGACCCAGCCGGTGGGAAGCTCATGCCGCTCCGCGCGGATGTCGAACCGGGGAGCCGTGCCGGTGCTCTCGAACCGCCCGCCGCCCAGATCCGTCAGCTGCCGGACGGCGTGCAGCCGGAAACGTCCCCTAGCAGCCGCGGAAGTGCCGACGCGTTCGTTAGACTTGGAAACCATCGGATCGGACACCCTGACAAGGTTCGGCGAAGAGATCGGCTACGGGGCCCGCCATGACGGCTCACACCCTATCTACTCATAACTAATTAACCAATTTGGCATAGATTGGCGGCTGATTGCCGTAGATGGCCCGGACCTATACGCCATTCAGCACGAATTCTACTTCTATTGAGTTACCTTCACGGGTCCTATAATGAAGCTGCGGTGCACTGGCCGGCCGATTTCGCGGCTGGCGGAGCACGCCCTTGGTGAGTTGGCCGGAAAATGGATATTTCGATCAGGCGTATTTTTCAGCTCTGCGCCGTCTTGATCGTCGTTGCAGCGATCTATCGGGCGGGGAATACCGGCTTCGAGACGGCAGCCGCAGACGAATCGACGTTGTGGGACACGATCCACCTGCTGATAGCGCCGATGGCGCGGGTCTACCTTGCCATGTTCGGAAGCCCGGCGACGGCGGTTCTGCTGGCCGGTGGCCTCGTGCTGGCCGGTATCCTGATCGTCCTGTGGTTCGTGCTCCTGAAGGTGCGGCCCATGCTGAGCCGGCTTGACCGGCTGGCATCGGACTGCGCCCGCGCGCCGGTCCAGTTCGGCCGGGGCGACGGTATCGACCGGGTGCTCGGACCCAGCTTCCTGGGGCCGGACTGGAGAGCGTGGCGGACCGCCGCCGATTCCGGCGTTCGCCCGTCGGCCTACATCACCCTCGCGTCGCTGGAACGCTCGGGGCTGCGGCTGGGCCTGATGCAGGCGATGCCGAACTACTTCGTCGGACTTGGACTGGTCATGACCTTCCTGGGCCTGATCGCCGGACTGTGGTTCGCCAGCCAGGGCATGCGGACCGCCGACATGACCGAGGCGCGGACCGCCCTGGTCCACCTGCTGAACAGCGCCACCTTCAAGTTCCTGACCTCGGTCGCCGGCATCTCCATGTCGCTGATCGTGTCGCTGATATTCCGGATGTCGGTCCAGTCGCTGAACCTGCGCCTGACCCTGCTGTGCGACAGGATCGAGGAAGCGACAGCCCGCAGCGCCCGCATGGCCGAACCGCCCCAGGCATCGCCGGACGGCGGAGCGGTTCTGGCGGAGCGGATCGCCCATCTCGTCCACTCGATCGACCGGCTGGAAGCGGCTTTCTCCCAAAGGGCGGCGGCTGAACGGCATGCGCCTGCCCATGCGGATGCCGTTCAGCCGATGCCGGTAAGCTGAGAGAGGCGCCGGGATGTCCCTTCCAGCCGACAGTTTCTCCAAGGACGAAGGCTATTACGCCTCCATGGCCGATTTGATGGCCGGGATGCTGTTCATCTTCATCATCATAGCCATGGTCTTCGCCCTGGACGTCCGCAAGGACAGGGTCGATGCGGTGGCGGAAGCGGAAGCCAAGGCGGAAGCGCGCATCAAGGCGGAACTGGACGTCCCGGCAACGCCGCTCGAGCGTCCGCCCCAGGCCGACATCGAGATCGCGGTCCGTGCCCGGCTGATAGAAGAGATGAGGGAGTTCCTGGCGTCGCGCGGCATCCAGGCCGAAGGCATGCCGCGCGAGGGATTGCTGCGCCTGCCTGCCGACCGGTACTTCGCCCCTGCCGGTGCCATGCCGCTGGCTCCCGGCCAGACCATGATGTCACACCTCGGCGAAGCGCTCGGCCGCTGGCTTCCCTGCCTGTCCAACGGCGCTCCGCAGCCGGACGGCGGGGCCTGCCAGCCTTTCGCCGAAGCGCGCCTGCGGACGGTGCGGATCGAGGTCCATGCCGAACCCGGACCGCAAACGGCCGCCGAGGCGGACAGCCTGACCGGCGCCCGCGCCGTCCATCTGCTGAGCGGCCTGCTTGGCGCCAGCCCGCACCTGCTGGACCTGCGCAACGATGCGGCGGAACGGCTGGTCGACATGCGCGGCATGGGGATGCAGTGGCCCCTGGAGCCGGCACCCGTGGAGGCCAAGCCCGCCGAACCCGCGAAGACCGTCCTGCCGCCCGGCAAAGGAACTTCCGGAAAGAAGGAAGCGGGCAAGAAGGATATCGGCAGCGGCGCTCCGGCGACGGCCGAACCGGCGCAACCGCACGGCCAGACGCAGAATCAGGCGCGCAGCCAGCGGATCGACCTGCGCTTCGACATGGCCGTTCCGGGGGCGGAGCAGCCGGGCCAGGCGGGAGGCTTGATCCTCCGGCCCACTTCCAAGTGAACCGGGCGGATGAAACGGGCAGACGAACCAGGCCGTGGCAATGGGCTTCGGTTTCACGGCACCGGGCGGTGCGGCGGACGAGCAGGACGGGGACGATAGCGTGAACATCATGGCACCCACAGCCTTCGAGCAGTTGATGGCCCAACGGGATACCGAGGTCCATACGTCGAACGCCTCGGTCAGTCTCGACAAGGTCGACGTCATCTTCGGCCAGCACGTCTACCGCACCGTCAAGGGCGTGCTGGTCGGGATGCTGCGCGGGACGCCGAAGGAGATCATGACCGGCCGCAAGGTGCTGGACGGCATCGACCTGAAGGTCTCCCCCGGGGACAGGCTCGGCATCGTCGGGCATAACGGGTCGGGCAAGACGACGCTGCTCAAGGTGATCGCGGGCATCCTGCCGCCAGTCCACGGCACCCGGAACGTCGCCGGCAGCATCGCCCCGGTCATCGCCCAGGGGCTGGGGTTCGAACCGGACCTGCCGTTGCGGCTCAACATCAAGCTGGGTCTGGCCTATTCCCACCGCCTGCCCCAGCACAGCCGGGACCTGGAAGACGCCATCCTCGACTTCGCCGAACTGACCGAGTTCGCCGATGCCCAATACCAGACGCTGAGCAGCGGCATGCAGGCGCGGCTCACCTTCGCCACCTCGCTGTTCCAGACGCCCGACATCCTGATCCTGGACGAGGTGTTCGCCACCGGCGACGCCCATTTCGTCAGGAAGTCGCAGGCCGCGATGATGGAGCACATCGAGCGCACCCCGATCGTGATCCTGGTGAGCCATTCCGCCGGCCTGATCCGCGAAGTCTGCAACCGTAGCATCCTGCTGGACCATGGGCGGATGGTCGAAGACGGCCCGACCGACAAGATCCTCGACATCTACGCGCAGCGGTACGGGTGATATCATGCT
>NZ_JCACHA010000838.1:0-8543 GCF_059503625.1 Skermanella sp. | reverse complement strand
GCCCCGCCGCACAAAAGCGAAGCTAGAACTACCGTCAAGAGGCCAGGTTTCCGTTCCAGCCTCTCCAATGCCAGCAGGGGAAGCCAGACCGCCGCAAACAGGACGGCAGGACTGTTCAGCAGATAGCCGTCGCCCTCGGCCATGGCGAAACGGCCGACCTGATGGAATGCCAATCCGGGCCACCACCAGCGCAGGCTGAACAGAACGCCGGCCGCCGCCAATCCCAGCGGCAGCATCCGCCGGCCGAATGCCGTGCCGGGCACCAGCAGGACGGGAAGGAACAGAAACACGAGCGGTACGACATCCCTGTAGATATCCTCGCCGCTCGCCCCCGACAACACTCCGCGCAGCAGCGGAAACCAGAGCAGATAATTGAAGGCCATCGTGCCTGCCAAGTCATGCAGGCGCGCGCCCGAATCGCGCAGCAGGGCGCCGGTGCCGACAAGCAGCGGGCGACCAAGCCCGGTGGCAAGAAGGAGCCCGCTGCCGACAACTGCCTCCCCCCAGCCCAGGCGGCCGGGTGCCGGCATTCCAAACAGTCCATAGAACGCCAGAGCCAGCATCAGCCCGCCCGTCCTGACGGAACTCATGAATATCCGGATAACCTTCGGGTCCAAATCGCGGGTCCTGACTTCGTACGACCGTACCGCCGGCACAATGGGCGCGACCGGATCGCGGCATCAAGCCGTCGCACGGACCAGCGGCGTCCTGTCTCAGGCATGCCGGAAGCGCATTAAGACAAAGTTGGAAAACGTAAGGTATTTTGCGAAAAAGACGCTGCTTCGTTCGGCCATATCTCCGGAATGACACCAGGATGGGACGCCTGGGGATCCAGCTCGCAGCTATCATCCAACCGCTCGTAAAGTGCTCTCCCATGTCCGCTGGATCAAAGCTCGAAGATCTCACCGTGCTGGTCGTCGAAGACGACGGTTTCACCCGATCGCTGATCCTCTCGATCCTGCGCGGGCTGGGGGTCAGGGCGGTGTTCGAGGCGCCGGGAGCCGGCCCGGCGCTCGAACTGCTCGGCACCACGGAGATCGACGTCATCCTTAGCGACATCGAGATGGAGCCGGTCAACGGTCTGGACTTCCTGAGGCATCTGCGGTCCGGCACCCGCCCTGCCGGAGTGGTGCCGCCGCGTGCTCCGCCATCGCAGACACCGGTGATCTTCCTGACCGCCCATGCAAAGGCGAAACTGGTCGAGCAGGCGCGTGCCGCCGGCGTGTCCGCCTTTCTGACCAAGCCGATTCGGCCGGCACTGCTGCGCGACCGCATAATGTCGGTCGCTTCGCAGATCCGGCGGACACCGCCGAACCTGCCGGGTTCCGCTGCGGCCGGAGCCGAGCGCCTAACCGAAACATCATAGGCTTATTATTAACCTCTCTGGCCGATCATGAGGCTCTACCGCTCCGTTCCCCATCAGCGCCGCGGCAAAAGGCCAAGCGACCGCCGGACGGAAAGCCACCGCAACGGAGTTTCGACGATGTCCGCTTCAGCCCTCTTGCTCCCGCAGGGCCATCCGACGCTCCGGCCGGCCGGCATGGGTTTCGGCAGGGCATGCGTCAACCTGTTGCTCGGTATTCTGGCGATTGTCTGGCTGGCCGCCTGCGACGACCCGAAGCCGGTCCAGAAGGGCACCGCAATGGTCGAAGGCGCGGCGAAATCCGAACCTGCCGCCGTCCCGGCGCCGAAGCGCAGGCAGATCGCGCTCGTCATGAAGACGCTGACCAACCCCTTCTTCGTCGAAATGGAGCGAGGCGCCCGCAAGGCGGAAACGGAACTGGGCATCGAACTCCTGGTCAAGACCGCCGCCCAGGAAACCTCGATCGAGCAGCAGGTGGCCATCGTCGAGGAACTGGTCCGGCAAAAGGTCGATGCCATCGTCATAGCTCCCGGCGACAGCGTCAAACTGATCCCCGCACTGAAACGCGCCCAGGATGCCGGTCTGGCAGTCGTGAACATCGACAACCGTCTGGACGGCGATTTCTCCCGTACCCTGGGCCTGCGCACGGTGCCGTTCATCAGCGTCGACAACGAACAAGGCGCCTTTCTTGTGGCCAGTGCGCTGACCAGCGGAGTGACGGAACCGTCGAAAGCGGCCCTGATCGAAGGTATCCGCAGCGCCTCCAATGCCGAATCCCGCAAGGCCGGAGCCTTGCGGGCGTTTTCCGGCAACCCCGCCGTCACCGTGGTGGCGCAGGAGTCCGCCAACTGGAAGATCGACGAGGCATATGATGTCGCCAAGGGTCTGTTTGCCCGAGAACCCGGCATCACCCTTCTGTTCTGTGCAAACGACATGATGGCCCTGGGAGCCGCCCGATACATACAGGAAGCCGGCTTGAGCAATGTCAGGATCGCGGGCTTCGACGCCCTTGCCGACGCCGTGGAGGCAGTCAAGCAGGGCACGCTGACCGCGACCGTCGACCAGCAGGCCGGCCGGCAGGGATATCTCGGCGTGGTCTACGCCAACCGAATGATCTCGGGCGAAACGATGCCGCCCGAAACCATGGTGGATGTCCGCATTCTGACCACGCAGCCGGCCAAGCCGTGACGGTGCGATGCGAGTGCCCCGGCTGAAGTTCAATATCACTCTCAGGTTCATCGCCTATCTGGCAATCCTGAGCTTTCTGCCGATCCTGGCGATCGGTATGACCGCGATCGAAGTTTCGCGTTCCATCCTGAAGACGGAGGCAAGCTGGCACGCCGCCCAGCAGGTCGGCAGCCAGCAGGATTACCTGCACGTCCAGATGGATCAGGTCGAAAGCCTGATCGCCAACATATCCAACGTCGACGCCATAGCCGAGGCCCTGAGCCAGACGGGGCAGCCGCGCGACAGCTTCACCAATCTCGCGACCCAGGCCAGGATCGGGTACATCCTCAACAGCTACCTCAACATCAAGGGGCTAGTGTCGATCGAGATATTCACATCCGAAGGAAACCACTATCACGTCGGCGACACACTGGATGTCGGGCATCTGCGACAGGATGTCCGGCAGCGGATCTATGACGGTGCACTAGCCAGTTCGAGCATCGTCCACTGGGCCGGTATCGAGGACAACGTCAACGCAAGTTCCAGCCACCGGAAGGTCATCGCGGCCGCCAAGGTCATACGCGGATTCGACCGGCAAACGCTGACCGAAGTTCCGGTTGCGCTCCTGATCGTCAACTACAGCGTCGATCTGCTGTATCAGCACTTCCATGGCAGCGCGACGGAGGACGCGTCGCACCTCCTGGTCGTCGATGCCGCGAACCGGATCATCTATCATCCGGACAGGCAGCTGATCGGGGAGCGCCTCAGCGCCTCTTTCGCCGAAGGTTTCGCCGGGCAGTCCGGCAGCTTCACGCATCCGCTCGACGGCCAGCCCGTGGTCGTCACATACCTGCGCTCGGACCGGAGCCAGTGGCTGGTCGCGGAGGTGGTCGAACTCGAATCCCTGAACCGGCATGTCGGCACGATTTCCAGGGCGACGGCCGCGGTGATGGTCGTCTGCCTTGTCATTGTGCTGCTGGCGGCCATGTCCTGGTCGCGCAGCATCGTAGCCCCGATCCGGCGGATAACGTCCCACTTTCAGAGCCTTCAGGACGGCACCGCCCAGCATGCGGACCGGCTGCCGGTGATGGGCAGCGGCGAAGTCGCCGACCTGACACGCTGGTTCAACGCCTTCATGGAGGGACACGAAGCGCGGCGCCAGTCGGAAGCGGCCCTTCGGGAAAGCGAGCAGCGCTTCAGGATTCTCCACGAGGCGTACTTCACCGGCATCGCGATCCATCAAGGCGGCATCATCCTGGAGGTCAATCAGGCCCTGTGCGTCACGACCGGCTTCAACTACGACGATCTGGTCGGGCGCAGCGTGCTGACCCTGATCGATCAGGCCGACAGGGCACGAGTCTCGGGCGCCGTGCTCGACGGATCGAGCGATCCTTGCGACGCCACGGGCCATCGCCGGGACGGATCGGGCTATCCGGTGGAACTTCGGTCCCGGACCATCCCCTTCCGGGGCATCGACGCCTGTGTCACCGAGATCCGGGACATCACCGAGCGAAAGCGCGGCGAAGCGGAGTTGCAGAAGGCGAAGGAGGCGGCCGAGATCGCCAATCGCGCCAAGTCGGAATTCCTGGCGACCATGAGCCACGAAATCCGGACGCCGATGAACGGCGTCATCGGCATGACCGGCCTGTTGCTGGACACCAAGCTGGAGGAAGAGCAGCGGCGCTTCGCGGAGATCATTCAGGAGTCGGGTGAAGCCCTTCTCACCATAATCAACGACATCCTGGATTTCTCCAAGATGGAAGCCAACCGGCTTACGCTCGACGACATCGACTTCGAGCTGCTGCCGCTGGTCGAAAGCGTACTGGAGATCCTGGCTCCGCGCGCCCATGCCCGGAAGATCGAGATGGCCTATCTCGTCCCGCCGGAACTGCACGGCGTCTTCCGGGGCGACCCCGGACGCATCAGGCAGATCCTGCTCAACCTTGCGGGCAACGCGATCAAGTTCACCGAAGTCGGCTGGGTATCGCTGGTGGCCAGCAAGGTTGCCGAAGACAAGGGCACGGCGACGATCCGCTTCGAGGTGACGGATACCGGCATCGGAATTCCCGCGGAATCCCTGCCACGCCTGTTCACCATGTTCACCCAGGTAGACTCGTCGGCGACACGCAAGTTCGGCGGTACCGGACTGGGACTGGCGATATCGAAACGCCTGATCGATCTGCTCGGCGGCACCATCGGCGTGCGGAGCACGTATGGCAAGGGCAGTACCTTCACCATCGACCTGCCCCTGAAGCTGGCACCCGACCATTCCGGCCGCAACGCCAAGCGCAACATGATCGAAGTGACCAGCAAGCGGGCGCTTGTGGTCGACGACCTGCCCATCAACCGGGAGCTGCTCAAGCGCCAGTTGGAAGCCTGGGGCATGACGGTGGATACCGCTGCCGACGGACCTGCCGCACTTGCCATGCTGGATGCCTCGGCAGGCTCTGGCCGCACATACGATACCGTGATCCTGGACCAGATGATGCCAGGAATGGCCGGCCTGGAAGTGGCGCGTGCGATGAGGGCCAAGCCCTGGTCCGCAACGATTCCGATCATCCTGGCATCGAGCGACGGATCTGAGGAACTGCGGCGCGAGGCTCAGAAGGTCGGCATCACGGCGACCGTCATGAAGCCTATCCGATGCCATTATCTGCTGGAGCATCTTCGCCGCTCGACCGACCTGCCGGAACTGCCTGCGAACGCGCCGGCAACGTCCGAAGCATCGGCGAAGGCCGCCCCGGCCCGCCTTCTCACCATCCTTCTCGCTGAAGACAACCTGATCAATCAGCAGGTGGCGGCGCGGCGCCTGCAGAAGCTCGGACATACCGTCGACATCGCCAACAACGGCGCCGAAGCCGTCAAAGCGTTAAGCGGGAAAAACTACGACCTGATCCTGATGGACGTCCAGATGCCGGAAATGGACGGCTTCGAAGCGACCGCCGCCATCCGCGCCCTCCCGGGCGAGAAACGACGCATCCCGATCATCGCGATGACGGCGAATGCCCTGCCATCGGATTGCGAGCGGTGTCTGGCCGCCGGCATGGACGACTACATCGCCAAGCCCGTCCATCAGCGTATCCTGGTGGACCTGATCGAGAAATGGGGAGCGATAGGCTATGCGGGATCGCATTCCCCATCGGTCCCGGCAATCGCAGCGGCTGAAACGGAAGTGGATCTTCTCGATCCCGACGGCATCACGGAGATGGTCGATGTCCTTGGCCTGGAGGCGTTCCGCGACCTGAGCAAGCAGTTCTTCGACAGCCATGGCGCCACGGCCGGCGACTTCCGCAGTGCAGCCGCCGCCGGCGACTTCAAACAGGTCGGCCGGCTGGCCCATTCGCTCAAGGGGGCTGCTTCCAACCTCGGCCTGGCGGTGCTGGCGGATCAGGCGGCATCGCTCCGGCTGGCCGAGGACGAGAATGGCGAAGGTCCCGGAGGCCCGGCGAACTGGAATGAGAAGTTCTCGACCATCGAAGCCGTAGCCGAGGCGTCGAAGCGGCAGTTGTTCGCCTTCCTGGACCGGATGCCGAACGAGAGAGAAAGCATAGCCGTCTGACCGGTGGCTCCGGTGTCGTCCTTCCTGCCATTTCTTCCTTGTGCAAGAATGGCTTTGGCCGTTTAGATGCGGGTTACCGAACCCGGAAACGGACACTCTATGGCCAAGACCGTCGTCGCACTGCCGCTCCCCTCGCAGCATCTGGGGACTGCGCGCACCATCACCGTCCACCGCTACGGCAATCCCGCCGGACGGCCGAAGGCCTACATCCAGGCAGGCCTCCATGCCGACGAAATTCCGGGAATGCTCACCGCGCACCACCTGATCGCCCGCCTGGACGAAGCCGACCGGCAGGGCGCCATCAAGGGCGCTATCGTCGTCGTACCGGTCGCCAATCCGATCGGCCTCGACCAGTATGTCGCCGGCCGCCTGTATGGGCGAAGCTCCCTTGAGCACGGACAGAACTTCAACCGCGGTTTCGCCGATCTCGTGGACTCGATCGTTCCCAGGCTGGAAGAGCGTCTCGGTTCCGATGCGGCCGGCAATGTCGCGGCGATCCGCTCGGCACTGCTCGATGGCCTCGCCGATCTGCACCCATCGAACGATCTCCATGAACTGCGGCGCACGCTGCTGACCATGGCGATCGATGCCGACTTCGTGCTCGACCTGCATTGCGATCTCGAATCGCTGATGCACATGTATACGTCGGACGAGCTGTGGCCGGAGGCGGCCGATCTGGCATCCCAATTGGGGTGCAGGGTCGTGATGCTGGCCGGAGACAGCGGCGGCGACCCGTTCGACGAGGCCTGCTCGATGGTATGGTGGAAGCTGAGAAGCCATTTCGGCGACCGGTTCCCGATCCCCAATGCGTGTCTGTCCGCAACGATCGAGCTGCGGGGAAAATCCGACGTGGAAGACGGCAGCGCAGCTTCCGACGCCGACAACCTGTTCCGTTTTCTTCAGCGCCGCGGTCTCGTAGCCGGGCATCCCGGTCCGGTTCCCCCCCTCAGATGTGCCGCCACGCCCTTGTCCGGAGTGGATCGTCTGATCACGCCGGTACCGGGTGTCCTTGCCTATCGCCGGCAGATCGGCGACTTGGTGCAGGCCGGGGAGGTGATCGCCGACATCGTGGACCCGACGGCGGAAGACCCCAGAACGGCCCGTACGCCGCTGACGACCCGAACTTCCGGTATCCTGTGGTCGCGCAACCAGACGAAAATGGCGGTCGCCGGAGAGTCGGTGGCGGCGGTTGCCGGCGCCGAACCGCTGAGCGGCCGCAAGTGGTCGCTGCTGGTGGATTGACGATGCCCCTTGAGCAGGGCTTGATAGTCGGTCACCATCTACTGATCTTTGTGGTTTAACTGCCCCGAATCGGACCAGAGCATGTTGAAGCATACCTCCGCCAAGGATCTGCCGGCCCATATGCGCCTATCGGAGGACCAAACCACCGAACTGGCGGACATGTTCCGGCTGATGAGCGACCCAAGCCGGCTCAGGATCATTCTCGCATGCCTGGATACACCAGTTTCGGTCGGCGACATGGCGAACCAGCTTGGCCTGTCGGCTTCGCTGGTCAGTCATCATCTGAGGCTTCTGCGGGCGGGACGGCTGATCCAGGCGGAAAGACGCGGTAACCGCGTCTTTTATCTGATCACCGACGAGCACATAAGGCGCGTCCTATCCGACATGGTCGATCACGTAGCCGAAAGTGTACCCGACCTGGAAGCCTGAAGAAAACTGTTAGTTACCAAATAATCGTTTGCCATCATGGTCCCGCTACTTCCGCTCCTCAGTGTTCTGGGTGCGGTGCGGCACTCAACCGCGTCATAAAAGCGACATATCGTTTGACGCCCGAACGATCTTCGGTGATAGTTCGATGGTTATAGTGCCGATCGTGATCGTTGAGCTGCGATCACACACCCAGTACCTCGGCTGCACTCGACGCAGCCTATGAAGGCATGAGGATCAGATGGAGTCATTCCGCTTCCAGCCCGGCGAAACGCCGGTCCTAATCAGCCTCCCCCATGTTGGCACCGACATTCCGCTGGACATAGCGGCATCGATGACCGACGCAGCTCATGAGGTCGGCGATACGGACTGGCATCTGGACAGACTGTACAACTTCGCGCCGGCCTTGGGTGTTGGCTTTCTCGCTGCTACGCAGTCGCGCTACGTCATCGACCTCAACCGCGATCCAAAAGGGCACGCGCTGTATCGCGGCGGCGACAATACCGAGCTCTGTCCAACGACGGCCTTCAACTTTTCCCCGCTTTACCGCGAAGGATGCGAACCGGACTCGGTCGAAGTCCGCCGCAGGCTGAACACCTACTGGCATCCTTACCATCGCCAGCTCGAAGCCGAACTTGCCGTACTGAAGGAGCGGTTCGGCCTAGCGATCCTGTTCGATGCTCACTCGATCAAATCCACCGTGCCGCGTCTGTTTCAAGGACAGCTCGACGACTTCAACCTTGGAACCGCCGACGGCACCAGCGCCAGTCCGCATCTGTCCGGCCG
>NZ_JCACHA010000837.1:0-8549 GCF_059503625.1 Skermanella sp. | reverse complement strand
GATCGAGCTGGAAGGCGACCGCATGGACATGATGGCGGCGCGTCACGACCCCAGGTTCGGCGATTACGTCGCGGCGATCTGGGGAGATCTGGAGATCCGCCCGCAATGACCACTCGTCCCGAAACGATTGAATCGCGACCGTTCGCGCGGACGGGACCATCCGGCTCGAAGAGGTCCCGCTGGGGCCGTCTCATGCGCCGGTACCGGTTGCGCGAAACTGCCCTGATCCTGGTCTGCCAGATCGGCCTGCTTGCGGGTCTGCTCGCCGCGTGGGAGTACGCGACGTCCAGCAGCAAGCTCAGCGCCTTCCTGTTCGGCTCGCCCAGCGCCATCTTCGGCTTCCTGGTGCAGATGTGGAACGACGGCAGCCTGATCCACGATACCTATGTGACGGGGCTGGAAACGGTGCTGGGCTTCCTGCTCGGCAACGTCATCGGGACCGTGCTCGGTCTGTCGCTCTGGTACTCGCGCTTCCTAGCAAAGGTCATGCAGCCCTTCATCATAGCGCTGGGCTCGATCCCGATCATAGCGCTGGCACCGATCATGATCATCTGGTTCGGCACCGATCTGGCGTCCAAGGTCGCCATGGCGACGCTTTCGGTCGTCGTCGTGGCGCTGGTGACTTCCTACAAGGGCGCCATGAACGTCGATCAGGACCAGATCAACCTGATGCGCACGTTGGGCGCCGCCAAGCGTCACATCTTCACCAAACTGGTCGTCCCGTCGTCGCTGGGCGACATTTTCGCCGGCTTCAAGCTGACCGTCGGCTTCGCGCTGATCGGCGCTATCATCGGCGAGTTCATGTCGTCGAAGGAAGGGCTGGGCCACGCCATCTTCAAGGCCGGCAGCCTGTACGTCATCCCCAAGGTCTTCGCGGCCCTGGTGGCCACGATAGCCCTGGCGCTCGTCCTCAGCTTCATCGTCGGCCGCATCGAGCGCCTGCTCACCCCCTGGAGGCAAGTTCCATGACCGGTTCCACGTCATCGATCCAGGTCATCCGCAAGGGCGACCTGAAATACGCGCTCGCCCGGACCGACAGCCTGGTCGCCGAGGTTCATCCCGGCGAAATCTTCGAGGTCGAGACCGAGCTGAATATCGGCGGGCACCTGATCCACAACCTGGACGACGCGCTGCACGAACACGACGTCACCCTGCCTTTCGTCAACCCGGCGACCGGCCCGATCCGCGTCGTCGGCGCCCGTCCGGGGCAGATGCTGACGATCGAGGTGCTGGAGGTCGGCGTCCACGGCCTGGGCTATACGGCACTCTGGCCGGGGATCGGCATCTTCCCGGACTGGGTCCG
Organism: Skermanella sp.; assembly: GCF_059503625.1. Taxonomy (NCBI): domain Bacteria; kingdom Pseudomonadati; phylum Pseudomonadota; class Alphaproteobacteria; order Rhodospirillales; family Azospirillaceae; genus Skermanella; species Skermanella sp. The sequence continues at coordinate 7,246 of NZ_JCACHA010000837.1, read as the reverse complement.
GCGGAAGGAGTTCGGCATCCAGAACCGCAACGTCCGGGTGGAGGACGGCATCGTCCACTGGTCGGACACTCTCAAGCTGGACGCCAAGCCGATGATCGGAGTGATCGGCGTGGCTCCGGTCGCCGGCGGCACGCTGACCATCGACAACGGGACCCATGGCGGCAACCTCGACATCCAGGAAGTGACCAACGGCAACCGCCTGATGGTCCGGGTCTACCACGAGGACGCCTATCTTTACTTCGGCGACGTCCACGCGCTCCAGGGCGACGCGGAATGCAACGGCATGGGCGCCATCGAGATCCGCGGCCATCTGCGCCTCCGCGTCAGCCTGTCGGACGCGCCGGCCCGCCTCAACTGGCCGCGCATCGAGACGCCGACCCACCTGTGTACCGTCGGCTGTGCCCGGCCCTTGGACGATGCTCTCCGCATCTCGTTCGAGGAGATGGTCTATTGGCTGGAGGACGATTATGGGCTGGGCGGCGCCGAGGCCTACATGCTGCTGGGCCAGATCGCCGAGGCGCGCTGCACCCAGATGGTCAATCCCAAGTTCACCTATGTCTGCAAGGTGGATAAAAGATACTTGGCGCAGCTTAGAAAATAACGCTTCTGAAAAGTAGCGGTACCCCCAGGGCCGTTCATCTTTTGGGGATTTCAGGGCGGCGTCTTGGCAGGGCGTTAATCATACTTGCCAGGGCGCTGAACCTGTCTCAAACTCAAAGATAACCAAGAAAAATACATCCTGGGGGAAACGATGACCAAGTACGGGCTGACGGCGCTGCTGTTGTGCGGCGCACTGACACTTGCCGCATCGCAAAGTATTGCCGCTGAAACCCTGAAGATAGGCGTCGTTGCACCGGTAACCGGACCGGCGGCGGAATCCGGTCGTTTCCAGGTCAACGGCGCCAAGCTGGCCGCGGAAGAAGTCAACAAGGCCGGCGGCGTGCTCGGCAAGCAGCTCGAACTGGTGATCGAGGACGACCAGACCACCAATCCCGGCGCCGTCCTCGCCTTCAGCAAGCTGGCCGGCGACAGCGACATCCCCGCCTTCATCGGCTCCATCCGCTCGACCCAGGTCCACGCCATGGCGCCCGACGTCATCAAGACCGGCAAGCCGATGATGATCGGCGGCACCGATCCCAAGCTGACCCATATGGGCAACCCGTGGCTGTTCCGCTTCCGCCCCAACGACACCTATTCCGCCAGGGTGATCGCGGAGTACGGCGTCAACGTTCTGAAGCGCAAGAAATGGGCGATCGTCCATTCCACCGACGCCTTCGGCACGGCGGGCAAGAACGCGCTGGCCGACCAGCTCAAGGCGCTGGGCGCCGAAACGGTCATTACCCAGGGCTACACCAACAACTCGCAGGACTTCACGCCGGTAGCCCTCGCGGTGAAGGCGGCCGGGGCCGAGATCCTTTCCAGCTACGTCACGTTCGAGACCGACCAGGGCATCCTCGCCAAGCAGATGCGCCAGCTCGGCGTCGACCTGCCGTGGATCGGCTCGACCACCATCTCCACGACCTCGGCCCTGCGTCTGGCCGGGCCAGCCCTGAACGGCACCTGGGGCGTCACCGACTTCGCCGAGAAGTCCAGCCCGGCCTCCGAAGCGTTCTCCCAGAAATACATGGCCGCCTACAACACCAAGGCCGACGTTTTCTCCGCCTGGCCCTACGACGCCGTGACGGTGCTCGCCAAGGCGATCAACGACGCCGGCAGCACGGAGCCCGAGAAGATCCGGGCCGCGCTGATGGCGATCAGCGGCTTCCAGGGAGCCGAGGGCACCTACGACTTCGACCAGAACGGCGACGGGCTGCACGGCTACAACATCGTGCACAACGACAACGGCACCATCGTCTTCGAGCGGCGGATCGACTTCAAGGACTGAGCCTCAACCTACTCCGCGCTGGATCGCTATCCGCCCGGCTTGTCGTCGGACTGGCCGCTGAAAGGACGCTCATGTCCATTACTCTGCAATTGCTCTTCACGGGGCTCGGCATCGGCAGCATCTATGCCCTGGTGGCGCTTGGCTTCGTTCTGATCTACCGCGCCACCAACGTCGTCAACTTCGCCCAGGGCGACTTCTCGATGATCGGCGCGTTCCTGATGGTCGTCTTCGCCGTCGACATGGGGCTGCCCTACTGGTTGTCGGCGGTCATCGCCATCGCCGCCATGGCGGGGTTCGGCATCCTGTTCAATTACGGCGTCTATTATCCGCTCCGCCACCGGACCTTCCTGCCGGTCGTCATCAGCACCATCGGCGCCTCGATCCTGCTCCAGAACGGGGTGCTGGCGGCCTATGGCCCGCATCCGCAAAGCCTGCCGGCCATGCTGCCCTTTCCCGGCATCGCCGTCGGCGGCGTCTTCCTGGACAGCCAGTACCTCCTGATCCTCGCCGTCACCGCCGCGATGGTCGTCCTGCAATACCTGTTCTTCGAGCGGACGATGCTCGGCAAGAAGCTTCAGGCGACCTCGCAGGACAAGGAGATGGCGTCGCTGCTCGGCATCCCGGTGGCGCTGATGATCGGGATCACCTTCGCCTACAGCGCGGTGCTCGGCGGGCTGGCCGGCATCCTGGTGGCGCCGCTGCTGTTCGTCTCCATCAACATGGGCTCGACCATCGCGCTGAAGGCGTTCGCGGCCAGCATCATCGGCGGGTTCGGCGACGTCACCGGGGCCATCGTCGGCGGGCTGGCGCTGGGCGTCGTCGAGACGTTCGGCGCCGCCTATATCTCCGTCCCCTACAAGGACGGCTTCGCCTTCCTGGTGCTGTTCCTGTTCCTGATGGTCCGGCCGCAGGGCGTGTTCGGCGAGAAGGTGGCGGAGAAGGCATGACCGACGCAACCCTCTCCCATCCCGCTCCGGCGTCCAACCGGGGTGCCATCGCCGGCGGCATCGTGCTGGCGGTGCTGGCCATAGCACTCGCGGTCCTGCCGCTGACGATGACGCTTTCCGCCTATGTGCTGAACATGCTGATGCAGGCCGTGACCTATACGGTCGCGGTGCTCGGCCTTACCGTCGTGCTGGGCTATACCGGCCAGCTCTCGCTGGCGCAGGCCGCCTTCTTCGGCATCGGCGCCTATGCCGTGGCGCTCGGCACCGTCGATCACGGCCTGGGCTTCTGGCTGTCGATGGTGCTGGGCCTTGCCGCCTCCGCCGTGGCGGGCGCCGTGCTCGGGCTGACGTCGCTGCGGATCGGCGGCCACTACCTTGCGATGGTCACCATCGCCTTCCAGCAGATCGTGACGCTGGTCCTCGTCAACTCGATCGAGGTCACCCATGGGCCGGACGGCGTTTCCGGCATCGCGCGGCCGAACCTGCCGGGCGTCTCGCTGGCCAGTGCCAAGGCTTACCTGACCTTCTGCATCGTCGTGCTCTACGCCGTCGGGCTGGCGGTCTGGTATCTGCGGCGGACCCGCCTCGGCCGCGCGATGCAGGCCGTGCGCGACAACGAGCTGGCGGCGGGCGTGGTCGGCGTCAACACCTACAGGACCAAGGTCGTCGCCTTCACCATCAGCGCCGTCCTCGGCGGTCTCGGCGGCGCGCTGTTCGCGTCGGGCTTTTCCTATATCAGCCCGGATCAGTTCAGCTTCGCGGAATCCGTGGTGTTCCTGACCATGGCCCTGATCGGCGGCGTCCAGTCCGCCTTCGGCACGGCGCTGGGTACCGGCCTGCTGATCCTCCTGCCGGAATGGCTGCGCTTCCTGAAGGAAATCTACCTCGCGATCTACGGCCTTTCCGTGATCCTGATCATGGTGTTCATGCCGGAAGGCATCTGGGGCCTGCTGGAACGGATCGCCCATGTCGGCGGCGGACGCCCCGCACCGGTCACGCCAAGGCCTTTCCGGCTCGACATCCCGGATTCCGGCCCGGCGGACATCCTGGAAACGCGCGGCCTCGCCAAGCACTTCGGCGGCCTGCGGGCGGTCGACGGCGTCGACCTGAAGGTCGAGCGCGGCAGCGTCCATGCCCTGATCGGCCCCAACGGCTCGGGCAAGACGACGCTGCTGAACGTGCTCAGCGGGCTGTACCGGCCGACCGGGGGCAGCGTCACGCTGGGCGGGCGGGACATCACCCGGCTCGCCCCGCACGAGCGCTGCGCCGCCGGCGTCGGCCGGACCTTCCAGAACATCCGGCTGTTCAGGTCGCTCTCGATCCTCGACAACGTGCTGATCGGCGCGCAGCGTCCGGGAGCACCGGCGAAGGGAGAAGCCGCCCTTCGCGAACGCGCCTTCGAAGCGCTGGGCTTCGTCGGCCTCGCCGACAAGGCATCCGAGTTGGTCGGCAGCCTGCCCTACGGCCATCAGCGTCTGGTCGAGATCGCCCGCGCACTCGCCGGAAACCCGACGCTGCTCCTGCTCGACGAGCCTGCCGCCGGCCTCAACCCGACGGAGAAGCAGGATCTCGTCGAACTGCTGCGCCGCCTGAAGGGGCATGGGCTGACGATCTTCCTGATCGACCACGACATGGCGATGGTCGAGCGGATCGCCGACCACATCACCGTGCTCAACTTCGGCAAGCGCATCGCCGAAGGCACTCCGCGCGACGTCCTGCGCCATCCCGCCGTGATAGCGGCCTATCTCGGAGAGGTGCCGGCCCATGGCGCTGCTTGAACTCATCGGCGTCACCGCCAGCTACGGCGCGGTCGATGCGCTGAACGCCGTTTCCCTCAAGGTGGAGGAGGGGGAGATCGTGACCCTGCTCGGCGCCAACGGCGCCGGCAAGACCACGACGCTGCGCACGGTCTCCGGCCTGATGAAGCCCCGGTCGGGCTCCATCCGGTTCCTCGGGAAGGAGATCGCCGGCGCCTCCGCCAATTCCATCGTCCGGCTGGGCCTGTCCCACGTGCCGGAAGGACGGCGCATCTTCCCAGGATTGACGGTCCGCGAGAATATCCTGCTCGGCAGTTCCAACCGAAGCCGGGTCCCGAAGGCGGAACTGAACAACGACCTCGAGGCGGCCTTCGGCATCTTCCCCGACATCCTGAAATTCGCCGACGCGCCGGGATGGACGCTTTCGGGCGGCCAGCAGCAGATGGTCGCGGTCGCGCGCGGCCTGATGGCGCGCCCGAGACTGTTGATGCTGGACGAGCCGTCGCTGGGCCTCGCCCCGATCATCGTGCAGCAGGTCTTCCGTACGATAGCGGCCATCAGGGAACACGGGACCACCGTCCTGCTGGTCGAGCAGAACGCCCACATGGCGCTTTCCATCGCCGACCGGGGCTATGTGCTCGAAACGGGGCGGCTGATCGTCGAAGGATCCCCTGCCACCCTGTTGAACAACGAGGAAGTCCGCGCCGCCTACTTGGGAGGCAGGGTGACCGCCGGCTGATCCAGCGCCGCTTCCACGGCCTTGACCACCTGACTGGATTGCGGCGAAGTGGCGGTCGGGAACCAGCCGGCCAGCTTGCCGTCGGGGCCGACCAGATACTTGTGGAAGTTCCAGCGCGGCCGGGCCTCCTGGCCCAGTTCGCTGGCCGCCCACTGGTAGAAGGGGTGCGCCTTCGGGCCGGAGACGACCTGCTTCTCCGTCAGCGGGAAGTCGATCGCGAAGTTGACTTCGCAGAAGTCCTTGATCTGCTCGGCGCTGCCCGGCTCCTGCCCGCCGAAGTCGTTGCTCGGCACGCCGAGAACCACCAGCCCGCGCTCGCGGTAACGCTGCCACAGCGCTTCCAGATCGGCGTATTGCGGAGTATAGCCGCACATCGACGCCGTGTTCACGACCAGCACGGCCTTCCCGGCATACTGCGCCAGCGGCAGCGGGCTTCCGTCGATCGACTGGAAGCTGAATTCGTGGGCGCTGGTCGGCATGACGGCCCTCCCTTGCGATGAGACGACGACGGCGCCCGGTATCAGGAGCACCAGGATCGACACTATCAAACGGCGCATGGCGGCAACTCCTTCTTTCCATCATCTATGTGGATCGGCAGCCGCCCTCGTCCAGCGCCTTACGCAAGCTCCCGGAACAGGCTGCCCCATCCCCGGACCCGTGCCGTATCCACGCCGGTCATGCGCAAGGCTTTCCAGACGACCGTGGAGATCGTGTCGTAGACGGGTATGCCCAGCGCCGCCTCCACCCGCTCGGCGATCGGTGCGCCGCGCATGTTGGTGCAGACGATCGCGATGGCCTGCGGCCCGGCCTCGGCCACCTCGGCGCACATCCGTTCCAGCTGTTCCTCGGTGACCTCGGAAAAGGAGAAGTTGCCCCGGTCGTTCAGGTGCCGCTCCGCCACCACGTCGAAGCCGGCGGCCCGGTAGTTGGCGACCATCTTCTCCTGGATCTCGTCCAGATAGGGGCTGACGATGGCGATCCGCGTCCGGTCCGTCGTTTCCAGGATCTCGTTCAGCGCCAGCATGGAGGTGCAGGCGGGAATGCCGGTCTCTTCCAGCAGCCGGTCGCACAGCCGTTCGTCCGCATCGAACCCCAGCCACCCCGCCGAGGTGCCGTTCCAGCCGATCGCGTGCAGACGGGCGTCGGCCAGCAGGCGGGCGGCGGACAGGAAAGGCTGTTCGTCGAACTGGCCGAGGGCGGCAGGCCGCAACGAGATCTCGGTCACCGGGAACCGCCCGAAATGGGCGGAGACTTCCGGCAGGCCGCTCAGCATCGCCGAGGTTATCGGCTCGACCACCGTGTTGGACGACGGAGTCAGCATGCCCAGCAGCACCCGGTCATGAGGCGAAGGATTGTTCATCGGGATCGTTCCTTCAGTATAGATTGTTCAACAGCCGCCCGCATCGCCAGCAGAATGGAAATCAAGCCCTCGGGAGGGAGCAATGACGCACGAACACGATCTGGAGCGTTTCGTAAGGGCTCAGGAGCCGGTCATCGCCCAGGTCCGGGAAGAACTCGGCAGTGGACGGAAACGCAGCCACTGGATGTGGTTCGTCTTCCCGCAAATAGCCGGACTGGGTCACAGCGCCATGGCGCAACGCTATGCGATCGCGTCGCTGGAAGAGGCGCGGGCCTATCTCGGCCATCCCGTACTCGGCCCTCGGCTGATCGAACTCACGGAGCTGGTCGATCGGGTGAACGGCCGCTCGGTCCACGACATCTTCGGCAGTCCGGACGATCTGAAGTTCCATTCATCCATGACGTTGTTCGCTCAAGCGAAGCCCGATACGCCGATCTTCCAGGCGGCTCTGGACAAGTATTTCGGTGGCGTCATGGACAAGGGAACCCTCGGGAAGCTAAAGCCTTAGTGTCCGTCCGGAAAAAGCTTGAGGCATTGGAATCGCTTATGATTCCCTGA
>NZ_JCACHA010000836.1:4372-8602 GCF_059503625.1 Skermanella sp. | reverse complement strand
CGTTGGATACTTGCGGAAACCATACTCCGGACGGGAACTGATTGCCGCAATCCAGGCGGCTGAGGATCACCTGAAGATCCAAAAGCCGAACCAGTGGTCGCCAGGACTGGAGTTCTACGAGGGGTCACTGGTTAGGCGTTGCGGGTGAAAGGCTGCGATTCATCACCTGACATGCGACTCAAGAGTGATGTCGGTGATTCATGGCACTTCTGCTGCCGGACCTGTGATCGGTTCGCCAGTATAATCCCGCCCCAGATCCTCACTGCTACGAAGCTGAACGCCGATGCCTGCCCCTACTGGCTTCGCTGTCTCGGAAAACCTGCCGGGCCGCCGCCCGCTTGGCATTGAACGCTGCCTTGCGACGCCGGAAATGCGGTTCATACTGCTCCAGCTTCGCCCCTGGCGAGATCGGGGGATTATCGGGATCGCTCCACACCGACAACGGCTCCACCTCCCCCACGATCTTCCGTTTGCCGACCGTCTGGCCTGCGTGACTCGGTTTGTCCGCACCCTCTCTGTCGCCCATGGTGCGTCGCCTGACGGGCATCGGAGCCGGGTTCTCATACCCGTCGAACAGCCAATTGTCCTCGGTCAGCATCCAGAGACTGAGGACACACTACCCGCCGGCCGATAGGGCCATCGTTGGCCGGCATGACCTCCTAGAGCAAGCGGGCGTCGCCCTCCTCATGGAACCAGATGGCAAAGGCCATATCGCTCCGCGTTGTGGTGACGCAGTGTTCCAGCCCTAGTCGCCGGGCCTCGCCACGAAGCCGGTCGAGGATCTCCGGCCACACCCAGTATCCCCATTCCCCACTGTTGAATGGCATTGCTCCCCCTTGTCGACCGGTTGCCATGATGGGTCCGCCACATTGCGGCCCCGCATGTGATGCCGCGGACGCAGCCGGCCACCATGCCGTCACGGCCGAGGCATTGACTACGTCAGGGACACTACGTCATCACGATCCCCACTGCCGTCCGGCACCAGAGGATCCCCGTGGTTTTCCAGGCTGACGGCGGTCTCACCCAGGTGACTGCCTGGGCAGCCGCACGGATGACGTTCCGGGATAAATAGACTCGGCTGCCGAAGCAGCCGTTCATAACAAGGAGGACATGATGAAAGACGTGCAGACTATATGGAGACTCAATCCAGGATCTGCCCCGATCCCGCAAGGAGGCTGGTTGGGAAGTTTGATCGCCACCATGGAAACGGAGTTTTCCATTTCCTGTTCTTTTGTGGTCCTGCCGGACCATCGACAACGGGTGCTAGCTTGGCTTGAGGCCAAGGCGGTTGGACCGTACAGCGTCGAGGAATTACCGGACGAGCAGATTGCAGTGGCCGTTGGCAAGAGACAAGATGCTGTTAGGCTCCGAGCAATTCATCGGTATGGTATCGATCAGAGCGTAATCGTTGCGAACCGCTCAGCAGCACAGATCAACGGGTTCATCAGCCAGATAAAAAGCAGGTTGGCATCATGACCCTTCGCCTGATCTATGATTTCCTTCACGTCGCCGGTCTGGTCAGCAGCCAACGGCAGTTCAGCCGAGAGTGGCTGCATAAGCAGCCATCATATATGTCCTGTTGTGAGTCGCGGTCTCGAGAACCGAGTCTCGAAGTGCTGCTCATTCTCCACAACAGGATCCGGCGGCTCGTACCGGCTTCTCCTGGTAACCCTGATGCAGCCGGTCAGTACAGAGAACAACTCGGGGAACTGGTGGCCGAGATCCGGTACGCTATCGGACGGCGGCTTCAATCCGTGAGATCCGATAGCTGCTGAAGCAGCCGTTTATGACTGCTCAGTACGTTTATCGTGCCGACGTGGCCGAGTTCTGGCAGACCTCGGCTCGCCGCCTTTTAAAACGAACATTTCCGCCTCATCCATACATCCCGGAATGCATCAGCCTGCTATCGCCGGGTCGGTGTGACAGGCGAGGGGCAATATGGCTTCCTAGATGCCAGCATCATCGGCGACGGTTGAAATACGCTGAGAGGCGATTTCAGTGCCGTCGACTGGACGTCCACTAGAACCTGGGATGAAGCCGTTCCGTCCGCCTGTCCTTGGCCCGGCTCATGGACCTTCGTAGAAAACTGCTCGGACGAGACCTGCCGATAGATCGATCCCCATATCATATCAGAAGTACATTGCCTTCTAATTACTTACCTTTCTCTCAAAAGCGTAGAGAATACATCGACCGTTGATCAATCTTGAGCAACGGGTCAGTACAGCAGGTTGAATTATTGATAGCGATGGAGTGAAACATGAAGTCTCGTTGGCATCTTGGCATCCTGATCGGCTTGGCTATGCTTGCACCTCCGGCCTGGGCTGAGGATCTTCGCAGCACCGTCGAAGCGGGAAATGCTCAATGGAATCAAGCCTTCAATAAGGGTGATGCCGCCGCCGTGGCCAAGCTCTATACTAGCGACGCCAAGCTGCTGCCGCCGGCCGACAAGGTCGTGTCGGGTGAGAAGGATATTCAGGCATTCTTCCAGTCCTTTATCGATGCCGGGATCACCGATCACAAGATCGAGACGGTCCAGGTCGAGGAGGCGGGTGACAAGGCAATGGTGGCCGGCAAGTGGCAGGCCACCGGCAAGGACAAGGACGGTAAGCCGGAGATCTACAAGGGTAGTGTCGTGAAGATGCTGGAACGTCAGGGCGACGCCTGGAAGACCAGCCTGCACACCTGGAACATCGCTCAATAACAAACGCCGAGGGTGGGTTCCACTCGCGGACCCATCCTCATTGGACAGCGGAAGCGATGTCCAGCAGGAACTTTCTCACCACGGCATCGAACACCGTGGTTGGGTCGGTAATGTCCATGACGAAGGCCCCGTCCCCAGCGATGACATGATCCCGGTAATGGCCGACGACATCAGGGTTGCCGTTGATGACGACGCCGTTCACTGTGATACCAGCGGCGAACGCCCGATCCCGAGCCGCGTCGGAGTCTTCGCTGAAGTTGTCAACACCGTCGCCCACGATGTTCAGCACCGGCCGCTCTGCCCGGAAGGGAGCATCGGTCAGGAGCTTCCGCCCGCAATCAATGGCCTTGGTCAGGTCCGTCAAATGGTCCTCGCCGACAGACCGGTCTTGGTGGCGACGGGCGACGTCACGCCTGAAGTCGATCAGTGGCATCGCCTCCAGCTTGTTGGCGATCTGAGCGGCGTCATCTATGGTGCCTATAACATTCCAGTCCATCAGCAAGGGACAACCCTGGCTGCTCCAGGCGAAGACCGCGACGCCCACCCGGCCATGGCGACCCGACAGAACGGCCTTGGTGAAGGATTGGGACGCGAGACCACGGGCGGTTCCGACCCGCTCCAGCCATTCCTCATGACCGCCAATGGAGTCCGAGACGTCGAGGCCGGTCGCGATGTTCACGTCGGTTTCGATCTGAGCGGCAAGGTCGCCCTGAACTAACAAAGTCCCAAGGCAGACCAAGCCGGCGAGGGTTCCGCCATGCATGGGATACCTCTTTGGTCGGAGGGCAGGGCCGGTTCCCCGACTCCGCTCAAGCCTTCGCAAGTTATTCCTTCGTTCCACCGCAGGCAGCTACAAAAAAGCTTTCTGGGTGGTGGATTAGAATTACGTCAGCCACCTCTTCGCACTGACCGGCTTTGAGAAACCACCCAACACGAAGTTTAGATGATGAGCAGCCGATCCAATAGGCATTGCTGAACCTTCTTTCCAACGCCATCAAGTGCACAACCACCGGCGGGCGGGTTGTGGTCGCCGCGGAAGTCGAGCCGGATCGTATCAGGGTTCAGATCAGTGACACTGGGATCGGTATCGGCTTGGCTCTGTGCTGGCGACTGATGGAGGTTCAAGAGGACAGTCTTGCGATTTCCACCACTCCTGACGCTGGTACGACGGTAATCCTGACCCTGTCACGTGGAATGGAGCAGAACGCTGCGGACCAAGAGCCGAAAAACTCTACTCCGACGTCCTCGCCGACAGTTATAAGTGGATTTTAATGCTCTCGGGGCATTCTACCCGCCAATGACCGGAATATCAGATCGTCAATCACTCGTACACAACAGACCGACTGGAGTATAAGAGCCTTGCTTGGGACGGAACGTCGTGATCGTGTTGTCATTCTCAGTGCTTGCGTACTGACATTCTTTTTTTCCGCCAGCTTCGATCTGATCGGCAGCATTCACAACTATCTTGATTATCTGAAGCAACCCCAGGCTAATAAAATCCTGGCGGCCCTTATTGTCACCCTCTTGGT
>NZ_JCACHA010000836.1:0-4362 GCF_059503625.1 Skermanella sp. | reverse complement strand
GTAGGAGCCATTGGTCTGGCTTGGTATTCTCGCCAGCGGCTTGCCGATTATAGAAGGGAGTTTGCCCGTTGGGTTGAGGTAGAGGCATCCCTGAGGCGAACTGAGCAACGCCTGATGGACGCCATCGAGAGCATGCCAGATGGTCTCGTGCTGCTCGATGCTAATCAGCGGTTCGTGATGTGTAACAGCCGATACCGCGAGTTCTATCCAGAACTGGCTTCGCGTCTGACGCCGGGAACGTCGGCATCGGAGATCGATGACACAGGTGCTGAAGATGCAGAGCCGCACGATCCCAGCACCCCGACCGCCACCGCACTGGCTACCGCCCTTGGCAGCGGGCAGATCACGCCCGACCAGGAGTGCCAGCTTGCCACCGGCCGCTGGATCCGCGTCAGTAACCGATCCACCAGAGAAGGCGGCTTGGTTGGTATTTGGACGGACATCACCTCGCTGAAGCTGAACGAGGAGGCTCTGCGGGAGGCAAGCCGGCGGGCGGGGACCGCCAATCTGGCCAAGTCGCAGTTCCTCGCTAACATGAGTCATGAGCTTCGCTCACCGCTGAACGCGATCATCGGCTTTGCCGAGATGATCGAGTTGCAGATATTCGGCTCGCTCGGCAGCCCGAAATACGAGGAGTACATCCGAGACATCCGGGAAAGCGGGCAGCACCTGCTAGACCTGATCAACGACATTTTGGACCTGTCGAAGATCGAGGCCGACAAGTACGTACTCTACCCGGAGCCGCTGTGTGTGCCGACCCTGGTGGGGACCTGCCTGCGATCTTTTCGGCTCAGGGCGGAGGAGGTCGGCGTCCGGCTGGAATACAACGGCGGCGATCTCCCAAGGATTACGGCAGATGAAAGGGCAATCAAGCAGGTGCTGATCAATCTTCTATCCAACGCGATAAAGTTCACCCCATCGGGTGGAACGATCACGCTACAGGCCGCGGTCGAGGACCACACTGTCATGATTTCGGTGACCGACAACGGCCACGGTATCCCGGCCGCCGACCTGCCGCGGATCGGGCAACCCTTCGAGCAGTCGGTGAAACCGGGCGGAAAGCAGAATGAAGGCACAGGTCTGGGATTGGCCCTCAGCCGGAGACTGGTTGAACTTCACAATGGAACGCTGGAGATCAGCAGCCAGGAGGGAATCGGTACTCAGGTGACAATGCGGCTGCCCCTGTCACTGGAACGGCAGGCTGCCTGATACTATCCGTTGGTAGAGCATTGGACACGGCCGCACGACCGAGCGAACAGGCACTCGATTGGTACTGGCAGCAGGTTGGACTTAGCGGGCGGTCCAGGCTCTTTGACTCTATGCTCCTGAACAAGGGGAGCAAGCCTATGGGGACGAGGGCGTTGAGGTGCGGGCGAAAGCGGTCAACATCCTGCGGACCAGGATGGCGGCGGCCAGCCCAGCCAACGCACCAAGCGAATTGACCATGAAGTCAGCCCAGTTGGCCTGCCGTCCGGGTGAGAAATGCTGAAGCAGTTCGAGAAGCCCACCGAAGCCGACGGCGGCCCCAACAATGACGCTCGGAACGAACCGCTCTGACCAGCCTAATCCGACCAGCAGGCTCAACACCGAATAGGCGGCCAGATGATCGAGCTTGTCGCCGAACCCAGTCTCGATAGCGGGTAACTGAGGCGACAGCGAGGCAACGGCGATCACGACGGCCGCACCGGCGGCAGCCACTTGGATCAGGCGGGTCTTTGGAATGCGGAGGCGAGAGCAGTCAGTCGGGATCATTCCCCATTCATGCCGGATAACGGTGAACGAACCGTCAAGGCGGGAGGCCACCATGCCGCAAGCCGCCTTAGTCGCAACTCAGGCTTGTTCGGCCGAATCACTGCCCAGCGATCCAGGATCATGGCATCATGGTGGAAAAGCAGGAGGAGCCCTGAGATGAAGTTCATGGTGAGCCACGCCGATGAGAGCGACTTCGCCCATGACGGCTTGAGGTCATTTTTCGAATACCGCGATTTGGCGATCAAGGAGGCAACTGCCGGGCGGTTCAATGCCCATGTCATTCGGGCTCGGCCGGGCGAGAGCCCCCCAGGTGAATGGCACCGGCACGACCTCGAGTTCCAAATGGTCTATGTACTGCGGGGGTGGGTGCGGTTCGAATACGAGAGCGTCGGTGAGGTGCTGCTCCGGCAGGGTTCGTGCGTCCATCAGCCAGCAGGCATCCGGCACCGCGAAATCGAACATTCCGACGACTTGGAGATGCTGGAAATTACGTTGCCTGCCGAGTTCAAGACGGAGGCGATGGAGGGGCCGGTTCTGTGAGAGTGCTGGCTCGGCAGTTGTCTCTTGGCCATTGTCCACCGCAGGCTGATCGCGACGACCGTGCTGGTGTTGGAGCTATTCAAAGGCAGTGGCGGCTCTGTACAGTCCTGACGCTCAAGCCCAATCATCGGGCAAGATCGCGAACGATGCTGCGGACATTAGCCAGCTTTGGGATGACCTGATGAAAGCCGGCATCCGCGATCACAAGCTGCACATAATCGATGCCAAGGATGCGGACAGCTTGGCTTATGAACCCGAGAAATAGGCAGTCTCCACTCAGTAAAGGACGGCGGCTGAAAGTCCTAGAGCGGCACGATGGCCGAGGTGCTGGGGAAGCAGAGCGACAGGACGAGTAAAGCCTGAATGCAGATCTGGAAAATGGTTCCTGAGTCGTGACAGCAGAGGGCCACGAGAAACCGCGGCCCTCTGCTTGTTCAATAATCTTTAACGCTCGACATCCCGCCGCGGTGTGCCGGTGTTGTCCTTGAGATCCTCTTTGGCGTCATGGGCCGCATCGGCGATCCGGTCGCCCAAGCCGCGGTTCTCCTTCATGTCGGCCGCGATGTCGTGGCCGGCCTCCCGAGTCCGCTCGCCGATCCCCGGCGTCGTGTCGGTCCCGACGCCGGGTTGGGTGCCGCCGGGCAAGTCGGACCTCCGGCTTCCAACGCCACCGCGGGTATCTTCAACCTCGACCTCGGTGCGTTGGACGGTATCGCGAACGGTCTCAACCCGTTCCTCAACGTCCTTGCGGATCACGACTTCCTCCGTCACCCGAGCCGTCTTAGAAACGACTGCCTCCTCTGCCGTTTCCCGGACCTCTATGGTGCGGTCCTGGAAGGCGTCCGGCGTCAGGTTATCGGCCGCCCGATCTGCTGGCCGCCGCTCGACGCGGATGTGCTCTTCCCGCAGCGTGACCTGCTCCTCGACCGGTGTCTCGCGGACATAGGTGCGAACCCGCACTCCGCCACGCTCGACCGCTCGCTTCCCAATGTCGATCTGTTCCTCCATGACCGGGATGGTTTCCTCCTCACCAGACGCGGCTTCCTGGCGATCCACGGAGGGAAACTGATTGGTTTGGCGGAACTCGGCCGCGGCACTTCGCAGGCCGGTGCCATACCGGCTTCGCTCCTCATCTGCCTGCTCCACGGTATAATCGGCTCCGGCGTCGTAGCGACTCCAGCCGGCGGTGCGGAAGTGCTCGCCACGTTCATCGAGATCAACCGGGCTGGAGCGTTCAATAATTGCGAGGGCACGCTCCATGTTGTCGTCGCTGACGTCACCGATCAGCAGCGTGCCGCCCCGACGGACGCCTTCGGCGTAGAGGTGGGCATCGTCCTCGGGCACGTCCAAACGGGTCAGGGACCGGACGCGGCTCTCCGGTCTGGCGAAATCGCCGACGAAGTCGGTAAGACGCGAAGACCCCAGGTCTGCGGTTCCTGTCTCATTGCCGCTGATCCAGAAGCGGTCGTGAGGAAGCCCGGCGGCCCGAAGTTCGTCCAGGGCCTGACGAGCCGATGCAGCATCATCATACAGGGCCACGAGAGTTTGATCCGCCATAGCATTCTCCTCCACTCTGTTCTGTGGCTTTTGGGTGTTCAGGCCGCTCCGGATTGAGCGGTACACCGGTTCCGGAATAGCGTGTACCTTATTGCTGCCGTGCCGGTTGCCCAGGTGCCGGGGGCGGCATTGTTTCGGTAGCCGTCCCAGCGGGCGGTACCGTTGCTATGTCCGATGGAGTGGAGGCGGAATACCACCACACCAACAGAGCGAGGATGATGAGGGCGACCAAGCCCCAGACCCAGGACGGAATGCCACCCCGGCGGTGCGTAGCGGTATCTCGAACCCGGTCGTAGACACCGACTTTCCTCGGCTGTTCGGCCATGTTGCTAACTCCCGGTTTCCGTTCAGGGAAATTTTCCCGATCAGATCAGAAGAGTGACCCTTTATAAACAGGAAGGCGGGACCGCCGGTTCCTTGAGGAACCTAAGATACCAGTAATGAGTTCCGGGATCGTAAGAGTCTGTCCGGTATGATTATTGCTGGAGTTGAAGCCTAGCGATGCGCCGCATC